>CABQAK010000077.1 GCA_902462065.1 uncultured Collinsella sp. | reverse complement strand
TGGCCTGGGCAACTCGCGCGACCAGGAACCCGCCACGCTCATCGCCGGCGTGGCCGTGGCGACCGCGCTCATGCCGCCCCTGTGCGCGGCGGGCTATGGCATCGCCATCGCAAGCGGGCCACTGTTTCTCTCGGCGCTTTATGAGTTTGGCATCAACGTCGTCTTTATCGCGCTGGCTGCCGAAGCTGTGCTGCTTCTTTTGCGCGTGCCGCTCAAGCGCGACCTCAACGGCGACGGTATTGTGACTGCTGAAGAAAACGCCGAGGTCGACGAGTTATCACGCAAGGTGCGCCGCCGCATCATTGTGGGCACGGTAGTCTTTGCCATCCCCTGCATCGTTATGACGGCGGGGTCTATTGGCTCGGCGCAGGCCGGCGTGCAGGACGGCTACGGCGTCACCGAAACCACGCGCGAGCTTGCCGCGGTACTGCCGGGCTTTAAGGATTACACCGTCGCCGTCGAGACCTCGGCTGCCGAGGGCGAGGAAGAGGGCATGATCGAGCGCGAGATTGTCGCCCACGTGACGACAAGCGAGGCGCTCGGGGCGCACGACCGCCACGTCGCCCGCAAGCTCATCGACCTCAATGTGCCCGAGCTCGATCGCGTGGAGTTTGACGTAAAGTGATGCAGAGCGCGGCCCTATAGCCCGTACTTGTACACGCGGTAGATGTACTTCTCGGCTTCCATCTCGTAGGTGGCGATGGGCAGTCCATAGCGATCGTACTCGGTAAAGGTCTTGGCCTGGCCCGATGCCACGAGCATGCTATTCGAATCGCCGACGCGCTGTGCACTGCTTACGTAGCCCGAGAACGGCACTGCGATCTGGTCCTCGAGCTCGTAGGTGCGCGCCGTCTCGTCCACTGTAAAGATGCGCCCAAATGAATGCGTGCCCTTGTTGTAGTCGGTCACCACCGCGGAGCCCAGCTTGCCCCAGTCGAACTTGGGATAGCTTTCGGCCGCACCAAAGTTGTTGTCGTACAGCGGCACCTGGTAGCGACCGGTCGTTGCCGTGTCAGAACTCGGCAGATACGTCACACTGTGCTGGCCCGCGTTGAGCGAAAAATCACCTTGGGCCTGCAGTAGCTTGTCCTCAAAGCCCGAACCGGCCCAGAAATCGGGCGAGCCCATGAGCCAGTCGACCGTGGGTGTGCCGTAAATATCGGTGAGCTTGATGACCGTCGAGGTCTCGCGCGAGCTGAGCAGGACGGTGCCGCCGCTGAGCCACTGGATCGTGTTGATATGGATCCAATCCAGGTCGCCATCCGAGGCCACCTTGGCGCTCGCTTTGAGATCGGGAAATATGTCGCCCAGGTCTACAACAAGAGAGACGGCGCCCGTTGCTATGTCAATCTTGATGATGAGGTCCTCGACGTTAACGCGTTCACCCTTGTCCTTTTTAGCGGCTGCGCGGTCGACGTCCAAGTCGGCCTCGGAGCCGGCGTGACTCGCCAGCACGAGCAGGTTGCCGTTGTCATCGAAAGCGTAATCGTGATGCAGTTCGTAGTCGCCCGTGCTCCAGACGTTTATCACCTGGCCGATGGCGTTGATCTGGGCCATCTTGGTAGTCGAGACGCTCATGATCATGCTACCGTCGCCCGGGAACAGTAGGCGATGGCTGCGGTAGCCGAGGATCGGCACCTCGCCGCGAATCTGACCCGCATTGTCGTAGAGGTACATAAAGTCGAACTTGGATGAGTCGTTGCCCAAGATGGTAAAGAGGCCATCGGCAAGCGGCGTATTGGACTCCCCCGCCGTGACGGTGAGGTGTTTCTCTTCCTCGCCCTTGAGCGCCGGCGTCTCAACCGTGAACGTCGAGGTTCGACTGGCGCCGTCTTGTGCAGTACAGGTGAGGGTTACCGTGTTTTTGTGGTTGGGAATGAGGCCGATGACCTTGAACTCGTGCTCCGTTGCCGGCGTATCGTCACCGTGGGGCGTACGGGAAAAGACATCCACTTTGGGGGAATCAGCGAATTTCTTACGGCCGGCGACCTCGTAGGTGACGGCTACGGGATCCGCCGTTGCAAATCGCACGTAGCTGCTCAGGGTATCGGTACCAAAGGGGTCGACTTTGACAAACGGGGCAGTTTCGTCGTAGCCGCCTGCAGCGTACTCGGCGTCGAGTTGTTCTTTGATGGCAGTCTGTTTCTCGACGTTGTAGGTCGCGATGATCTGATTGTGGACTTTCTTCTGTTCGTCGGTGAGTCCGTTGTCCGCGTTGGATATATCGTTCGCATCGGCTCCGGCAGCAGAGCAGCCTGCAAGTCCCG
>CABQAK010000076.1 GCA_902462065.1 uncultured Collinsella sp. | reverse complement strand
CCGTACATGTACGGATGAATGTGGGAGGTGTTCGGATAAGGTTGATAATCAAGGGCGCGCAAGCAAACTGGCATAAAAGCTCATCGAGGCCGAGTGCCATCGCTCGCTGCGGTACACTTACCTAAAGTAAACCATGAAGGGAGACATTACCTATGAAGAAGATCGTTTTGGCTTGCGGTGCTGGCGCTGCTACTTCCACGCTCGTTGCCCAGAAGGTCGCTACCCTGCTCGACGCCAACGGTTATGCCGACAAGTACGAGATCGTGCAGTGCGCCATCTCCGAGGCCAAGGATTACTGCGACGAGGGCGCTGACCTGCTGATCGCCACCACCGTTGCCCCCGAGGGCCTCACCTGCCCGTACGTGAGTGGCGTGCCCTTCATGACCGGCATGAACCGCGTTGCCGCCGAGAAGGCCGTTCTCGACGTCATGGCTCAGTAGGCGCTGACTGCATGAGTGAGCAGAACGCCAACCCGGTAGAGCTCTTTGGTATGCGCGTTGCCCATGTGGGCATTAACGCCACCGACCCGGCAGACGCCCTGGAGATCGCGGAGCTGTTCTCGACGATGATGGGCCTGCCCGTCATCGAGACCCCGGTTTCGTACTTCAACGATTCGCTGGTCGAGATCATGAAGCAGAACGGTCGTGGCACCAAGGGCCACATCGGCTTTGCCGTTAACGACATCGATGCGGCCGAGAAGTGGTTTGCCGAGCGCGGGCTCGAGGTCAACGAAGAGTCGCGCGCACTGCTGCCCGACGGTGGTACCAAGCTCGTGTACTTTAAGCGCGAGTTCGCCGGTTTCGCCGTGCACCTGTGCCGCGAGTAGCGCACAAGCTGCCATAGCTGGCAAAAAGGGATAGGGCCGCGTGGCCCTATCCCTTTATTTATGTCGAGGGGCTTCCTACCGCGGCAGGCGAATCGTAAAGCGGCTGCCGACGCCTTCGACTGAGGTCACGCCGATGACGCCGCCGTGGCTATCGACGATCCACTTGGCGATGGCAAGCCCCAGGCCCGAGCCCTGCGCGCCGGCATCGCGTGCGTTGTCGGCGCGATAGAACCGTTCAAACGCGTGAGCTGCGGATTCCTGGTTCATGCCGATGCCCTCGTCCTCAACACTTATGTCGATCGTGCCCGAGCCCACATCGGGCGTTATGCCAAATGTGACGGTCGTTCCCGCATCCGAGTACTTGGTGGCGTTTTGCACGATCACGCGCAGAGCTTGCTTCACGAGTGCGACATCGACGGACGCGTCGCAGCGCGGGTCGCTGGCAAATGCGGCGTCAAAAGCCAGCCGATACGTGTGCCCGGCATCGATCATCTGCGATTCTTCGCATACCTCTCCGACGAGCGCTGCCAGATTGGTATCCACACGATGCAGCGCGGTGCGGCCGGCATCGCCGCGTGCCAAAAACAGCAGTTGTTCTACGAGCTCCTGCATGTGCTCGCTTTCGGCCTTGAGCGAGGCGATGGACTCCGCCAGCACAGCTGGGTCGTCCTTGCCCCAGCGGTCGAGCATGTTTACGTAGCCCTGAATCACCGCGATGGGTGTGCGCAGTTCGTGACTCGCGTCGTTGACAAAGCGCATCTGCTGCAGCTTGGCCTCTTGCATCTGACGCAGCAGACGGTTGAGTGCGACCTCGATGCTCGCCAGGTCGGCGTCGCCGGTGGTGACGCTCGGCGAGTCGACGCTTGCTCGCTCGATGGCCTGCTCCAGCGTTTCCATCTTGCCGCCGGCGAGTTGCATGCGGCCGAGCTCGTCCACGCGTAAGGCCAGGTCGTTGAGCGGTGCCATGGTGCGGCGTACGCGTCGGGCGCCGCCGAGCATGTTGAGTACGCTGATGATCTGCCAACCCATAACGACAAGGTAGAGGGGCCATAGCGCGAAGAGATCCTGCGCGAGGGGGAAGGTCTTGGTGATGCGCGCAAGCTCGACGGTGTAGGTGAGTGTTGCTAGGTCCCAGCCGCGCGCGGGCGTCAGCGACATGCCGTGAACGGTGGCGCCGGGGATCCATCCTGCGGCAAACGCGCTGTCGGGCAGCGTCTGGTTATATCCATAGACGAGGATCGCCGCCGCAATCACCACCAGCAACAGATCGAGCCAGACGTAGCTCATCAGGCGGCGCCACATATAGCTCCAGTTGATGGCGCGGGCGATGGAGGTGACGCGCTTGGTTTCGGTGTTACGCGCGACAGACATAGCCCACCCCGCGCACGGTTTGGATGATGCGGGCACCGCCAGCGTCCTCGATCTTGGCACGCAGGTGCGCGATGTGCACGTCGACGTTGTTGGTGTCGCCCACGTATTCGTAACCGAGCGCTTCATGCGCGATGCGCTCACGCGTGAGCACGGTGCCGGCATGCGCCATAAGCAGGGCGAGGACGTCGAACTCGCGGGCGGTCAGCACGATGGGTGAGCCGCCGACCATAACCTCGCGGCGGTCGGGATCGAGTGCGACCGAGTCAACGGTGAGCGTGGCGGGGGAGGGCGTGGCAGCGGCCTGGGCCGCGCCGCTGGCCGGGGGCATCGCAGC
>CABQAK010000075.1 GCA_902462065.1 uncultured Collinsella sp. | reverse complement strand
TCCGTACATGTACGGATGAATGTGGGAGGTGTTCGGATAAGGTTGATAATCAAGGAGATTGAGAAATGCAATCGCACGCGAGAAAAATTGCGAACGGTCCGCGGCGCGAGTATTACAATGAAGACCCGTAAGATGTGGATAAACAACTTCTACGGGAAGCGCAGGTAACTCAATATGACCAAGCATGTGTTCGTAACCGGTGGCGTGGTTTCGTCCCTGGGCAAGGGTATCACCGCGGCCTCGCTGGGCCGTCTGCTCAAGTCGCGTGGCTACAAAGTAACGATGCAGAAGGCCGACCCGTATCTGAACGTCGACCCCGGTACCATGAGCCCGTTCCAGCATGGTGAGGTCTTCGTTACCGAGGATGGTTACGAGTCCGACCTGGACCTGGGTCATTACGAGCGCTTTATTGATGAGAACCTGACCCGCGATTCCAACTTTACGACCGGTGCCATCTACAAAAGCCTAATCGCCCGCGAGCGTCGCGGCGACTTTTTGGGCGGTACCGTGCAGGTGATTCCCCACGTCACCAATGCCATTAAGGACAAGTTCCGCCGCATCGAGGAGCAGACCGGCTCCGATGTAGTCATCACCGAGCTGGGCGGCACGATTGGCGACATCGAGTCCCAGCCGTTTGTCGAGGCCATCCGTCAGTACCGCAAGGAGGCCGGCCCCGAGAACGTCTGCTACATCCACGTGTCGCTCGTTCCCTATATCGCCGCCGCCCACGAGGTCAAGACCAAGCCCACACAGCATTCCGTCAAGGAGCTCCGCAGCTTTGGCATCCAGCCCGATATTATCGTGCTGCGCTCCGACCACCATATCGATGACGCTATCCGCGGAAAGATCGCAAGCTTCTGCGACGTCGACACCGATTGCGTCTTTACCAACGAGGACTGCGCGAGCATTTACGATGTTCCGCAGCTGCTTGCCGAGCAGGACTTTGACCTGCGCATTTGCGAGCGCCTGGGTCTGGACCCGCGTGAGCGCGACATGAGCGAGTGGAACGAGTTCCTGCGCAAACAGAATCACGCCAACCATCACGCCGACAAGGTGAAGATCGCCGTCGTGGGCAAGTACACGCAGCTGCCCGATGCGTACCTGTCGGTTATCGAGGCCCTGCACCATGCGGGCGTCTTCTACGATCGCCATGTGGACGTCCAGCTGGTCGACGGCGAGAGCCTCGACGAGCAGAATGTCTCCGAGGTTCTGGGCGACGCCTCGGGCATCCTGGTCCCCGGCGGCTTTGGCAAGCGCGCCCTGGAGGGCAAGATCCTCGCGGCCGAGTTTGCCCGTGAGCACAAGATTCCGTATCTGGGCATTTGCCTGGGTATGCAGGTGGCCGTGTGCGAATTTGCGCGCAATGTCGTCGGCCTTGCCGGCGCCAGCTCCTCTGAGTTCGATCCGGATGGCCCGTATAGTGTCATCGATCTGATGAGCTCGCAGGAGGACGTGACCGAGAAGGGCGGCACCATGCGCCTGGGCGCCTATCCGTGCAAGCTCGCCGCCGATACCCTTGCTCGCGAGGCATATGGCGAGGAACTCGTCTACGAGCGTCACCGTCACCGCTTTGAGTTCAACAACGCCTTCCGCGACCAGCTCGAGGACGCCGGTTTGGTTATCTCGGGTCTGTCGCCTGACGAGCGCCTGGTCGAGATGGTCGAGCTGCCGCGCGACGTGCATCCGTGGTATGTGGCAACCCAGGCTCATCCCGAGTTCAAGAGCCGCCCGACCAACCCGCAGCCGCTGTTCCGCGAGTTCGTACGCGCTTCGATCGGCCAGCACGAGGGTGTCGACCGTCTGCAGGTGACGCCCATGAACCTCGCTACGGACTAAGGGTGCCGGCGAATAAGGAACATACCGAAGCTACTCCCTCGTCGCTCGCCGTGGCGGCGGGGGAGTATCTCGATTACCTCGCGGTCGAGCGGGGTTTGGCGCGCAACACGATTGCGGCCTATCGTCGTGACCTGACGACGTACTGCGCCTATCTGGAGCGGGCGGGTATTGTGTCTTTTGAAGAGGTGACTCGTCAGGTCGTGGAGGGCTTTGTCGCCGACCGTCGCGATGGGGGCTATTCCGATGCCTCGGTGGAGCGTGCGCTTGCAGCCGTGAAGGGCCTGCATGCCTTTTTGGTGCGCGATGGGGCTGTAGCCCAAAATCCAACGGCGGCGTTGCGCCTGCCTAAAAAGGCTGAGCGTTTGCCGGAGTATCTATCGGTGGAGGATGTCTCGGCTCTGCTCGATCAAGACTTCCCCGAGGGCGAGATGGGCTTGCGCGACCATGCCATCTTGGAAGTGCTCTACGGATGCGGTTTGCGTGTGAGCGAGTTGGTGGGGCTCGATGTGGGCGATATCCATATTGACGATGGCTTTGTACTCGTTCGCGGTAAGGGCTCAAAGGAACGCCTGTCCCCGCTGGTGGGAAGCGCGGCGCGAGCTCTGATGCTCTATGTAACTGAGGGACGTTCTCGCTTGGCGGCCCATGCCCGCGGAACCGAGACCTCGGCGGTCTTTTTAAATAAGAACGGACGTCGCCTGTCGCGCCAGGCCGTGCATGCGATATGCGAGCGGTATGGGCGTCAGGTGGGGCTGGTGGGGCTCCATCCCCATACCTTGCGCCACTCCTTTGCCACCCACATGCTCGCGGGCGGTGCCGACCTGCGTGTGCTGCAGGAGATTTTGGGCCATGCCGATATTTCGACCACGCAGGTCTACACGCATGTCGACCGCACGCAACTGACCGAGGTCTATCTGGCGGCGCATCCGCTGGCGCATCGTTAACACATCGCTGGCCTGCATATTTATAGGTATTTGGGGACGGGCCCCAGATTGCTGCGGCGTGCTTTTGCGCGCGCATGGGCAATCTGGGGCCCGTCCCATTTTTCGCCACTTGTCGTCGCGGTGGTGGGCCGCACGTGCCTTGGGTGGGGGAGTTTGGGGGCGATGTGAACGCCATGTAAAGGGACGCAAAAATCGCCTCAAGGTCAACTTGAAGGTTGAGGTTGAAAGGCGGGGTGCCACAGGTGGCATCCCGCCTTTGCTGTAAACACAACATATTGTGTTTTCGAACATATGCTCGGGGGTGTTTTACAACATATTGGGGGTGGAATGGTGGGGCGGGGTGGG
>CABQAK010000074.1 GCA_902462065.1 uncultured Collinsella sp. | reverse complement strand
CGTAGCGGGTGGTTTAAAGCTGGCCGCTGCGCGGCCAGCAGACTAAAGTCTTGAACGAAAGGGCGCTGACCTTCTGGTCGCGCCCTTGAAGTTGAACGTCAGATTGTCCAAATGCGGCCCGCGCAGCGTCGAGCAGTTACGGCGTTTGGTAAAACGCCGTAACTAACGAGCTCCGTACTGCTCGTAGTAGGCGTCGATAGCGGTCTTGAGCTCGTCATCGATGACAACCTTGCCGTCGATCTCGTGGTTGTAGAGGGTCTCGACGACCTCGGCCATGGAGACGATGCTCGCGACGGGGAAACCGTACTTGGCCTCGATCTCCTTCTGCGCGGTGGTCACGCCACCCTTGCCGACCTCCATGCGGTTGAGGGACACGATCAGGCCCTTAATCTCGACATCGGCAGCAGCCTTAACCTTGGGATAGGTCTCGTCGATGGACTTGCCGCTGGTGGTGACGTCCTCGACCATGACCACGCGGTCGCCGTCCTGGGGCTCATAGCCCAGCAGGTTGCCCTTATCTGCACCGTGGTCCTTGGCCTCCTTGCGGTCGCAGCAGTACTTGACCTCCTTGCCGTACAGCTCGTGGTAGGCAATCGCGGTCACGACGGCCAGGGGAATGCCCTTGTAGGCCGGCCCAAACAGCACGTCAAAGTCGTCGCCAAAGTTATCGTGGATGGCCTGGGCGTAATACTCGCCCAGCTTCTTGAGCTGATAGCCCGTCACATAAGCGCCGGCGTTCATAAAGAACGGGGACTGACGGCCGCTCTTGAGCGTAAAGCTGCCGAACTTAAGAACGTCGGACTCGACCATGAACTTGATGAACTCTTGCTTGTAAGCCTCCATGCGGGCTCCTCTCGTAATCGCGTACGTGCCCTCCAGTTTAGCGCAGGCAGGGCATCGATGCGGGCGCGCTTTGCCGAGTCGTCAACCGGCAAAGCCACCACAAAGGTGCCTGTCCCCTTTGTGGTGGCTTTGGTGCGCTACGAGGCATTGGTCAGGCGGCTCCAGAGTTCGTCAATATCGATTTGGTCGCCGCCGCTCAGATAACCGGTGTGAATAAAAGACTCACTATAGATATAGATGTCATGCGCGCTGTCGCCATCATCTTCGGTGTCGTAGGCCGAAATCACGTAACGGCTGCCGTCGAGCGCCTTGACCAGCCAATACACGGAATCGTCGATTGTGCACTCCTCCTGAACTATCGTCGCATCGCCGATTGCGCCGGTGAGCGCACGATCGCCCGTCGTATAGCCGCCCACCGAAAGCAAAATCGCCACGCTATCGTCTCCGCCGCCCGGCTCAAGCTCCTCGTACTCGGACTCCGAAAGCGGTATCGCGCTGTTCGCAAGTTCGTCCACATCATCCGAAATCTTAGAAAAGGTAAAGGCGAAAAGTCCCGCGTCATCGGCGGCACCGTAGCCCACGCTCTCGCCTTGCCACTCATAGTTTTGATGCTTGAGCAGGCCCACCAGGTCGGCGCCGTCCAAGTTGATCGCAGCATAGACCGTCACGTTGGCGTTGTCGTCTACACAGGCGGCGTCCGCCGTGGTCGCCTTCTTGGCACCGCCCGCGCCGCCCAATCCGCCCGAGCAGCCAGCCAGCGCACAAGCCAGCGCACCCGTGCCTGCCACAAAGGCCGCACGGTTCATCGTCACTTCATTCATCATGTTCGTTCCTCGCTATGGTATTGGCCACGTCGCACCTAGCCGAGCGCGCGTCCAGTCTTTTCCTGCCAAAATTCGTCTATCGTCGGAGCACCGCCGCCCTGGGTAAACCTACCGGTCTTGATAGCCTCCTCGGTAATGAGATCCAAGCGGTAGTCACCGTTTTCCATCGGGCTCACCATGGCAACGTGCCGCGCCATGTTGGAACCGTATACGCACGCGATCCATGAGCCCGAAGTAATCTGCGCCCGGTCCTCGACCGGCACGGAAAAGCCCGCGATAACATCCTCGCAGCTCGAATAGCCCGAAAGTTGCAGCGTGAACATCACGGTGCTTCCGGTGCCGCCCTTGTCGAGCTTTCCGATTTCGTCCTCGCCGAGCCATTCGGTCGCGCCGTCCTTGCTGATATTGCAGACGCTGAGCACGTGTCCCGCCTCGTCCTCGTACATCTCGAGCGCGTCTTGCCAGGTATAGCCCTGCTGCGAGGCAAACTCCTGCAACTGCCAGCCCTTAAGCTCGAGGAGTGCCGAGATGCTGATGTTGCGGTGCGCATCCCAGCAATCATCCGACCACGTATCGAACGCATCCGCCGAGCCGCTGTCCGCGCCCGAGTCGCTGTCCGCGTCGCCGGAATCGCCCGACGTCGCACCCGCGTCCATCTTGTCCTTTACCGGGCGGTCGTCGTTAAAGCCCGTCGCATCCTGCGTCCGCTGTCCGCCGCACCCCACAAGCGTCAGCAGCGCCGTTCCCGCCGCCGCGACAAATGCCGTGCGCGAAAGTACCGTCTCCCTCATCGTTGTTCCTTTCCCGTTCTCTATCGCAATGCCGAGAAACACACCCGGCATCGATTCACACATAAGCCGCCTCACGCTATTGACGAGGCAGCTCCGTCCAGCCAAAACCGGGTTCAAAGCCATCGCGTGTACCGATCACATCGCCCGAACCGTTGACCCAGGCCTGGTCGGCCATCACCGAGACCTCGACATCGGTGCCGTCGGGTCTGACGTAATGGTTGACCCCGCGAATGCCATCGGAATACGAGGCAGCGCCCGTCCCCACGCCCGCGCTGGAAAAATTGGCGGCGCTGGCAGCCATATTCGCGGCGTGCTGACGGTCGCTGCGATCGAACCACGCCTGCTGGTAGCTGTCGAACGCCGCCTGTTGCGAGGCATGCATCTGTTGCCAGGCTGCAAACTGCTGTTGCTGCTGGGCAATGTTCATCTGCGTGCGTTGGCGCTGCTCAAGCACCATCTGTTGCTTTTGAGCTGACGCTTCGCGTGCAATCGCCGGATTGAGCCGCAGAGTCGACGCCATTGATGCAAGCGCCGTGGAGGCCGCCTCGTCCAGGCGACCTTCTGGCGCAACC
The DNA here is from genome assembly GCA_902462065.1 of uncultured Collinsella sp. Lineage (GTDB taxonomy): Bacteria > Actinomycetota > Coriobacteriia > Coriobacteriales > Coriobacteriaceae > Collinsella. The sequence goes on along the minus strand of CABQAK010000074.1, from coordinate 112 downwards.
AAACAGAAGCTGTCCCTGATACGCCACTGCAGCAGGTCGGCCGCGCCCAGCTCGAACGACGCTCCGTCCGGGCAACCGCCTCGACCCGTGGGCTGTTCTTGCGCGACGCCCT
>CABQAK010000073.1 GCA_902462065.1 uncultured Collinsella sp. | reverse complement strand
ACGCGCATAAAGAAAGCCTCCCATTTCTCATGTCCAAGAAATGGGAGGCAGTTCATTGTCCGTTCTAGCGGGCTTAATCAGGTGATCGGTTAGCGCGCAGTAGTGCAGGCAAACCTTACGCAAACAGGCCGTAGATGCTGATGTTGGCCTTGGCGTAGAGGCCGTTGGCGTACTCGGTCCACTTGGAGCTGGCGCTCGAAGCCTGCGAGGAGTACTGCTGGTAGGCGGTGTAATAGGCGGTCATGGCCTGCTTATAGGTAGCGCTATCGGCCGTAAAGGCATCGTCAGCGAAGGCCTTGGCATAGGTGCTGTCGGCATCCTTCCAGGTGCCCTTCTCGCTATCCCACTCGTCACCGGCAAGGTTGATGATGTAGTCGGCGTAGTCCTTGCTCGCGGTCTCCTCGTTGCCGTCAGCAGGCTCGGTCGGGGCGGTCGGCATGCTTGCGGAGCTGTCGCCGACCTTCTTCTTGTAGAGCTTCTGCAACGTCGCGGACTGGCGGACGATCTGCTTGGCCTGGTCCTTGGACACGCCATACTGCGTGGCCATGGTCTTGTAGTCCGAAGTGCCGATGGAATCCTCGGCGTACTTCTTCATTTCCTTAGAAGAGACGGTGATGCCCTCGTCCTCGGCAGCATCGAGCAGGATCTTGTTGCGCACGTAGGACAGGATGACATCGGCAGACGGAGCGGTATAGTTGCCATCGCTATCCTTGACGGTGTCGAGGCTGTACTGGCTCTCGATGGCCTCGCGCGCGGTGATGTCGCTCTTCTTGCCGTTGTAGCTATAGCTTGCCACGGTCGAATCGAGCTGGTCCTCGGTGAGGGTCGCCGAGCCGACACCCTTGCCGCCAAAGCCTCCATTGCCAATAAAGAAGCCGACCACCGCAGCGATCACGACTGCAACCACAAAGGCGGCAATCATCGTCTTCTTGTGCTTGGATGCATGGTCGTCCACGTCGGAGTCGTTGTCCTCATCCTGCTCCTCGGGCATGAGATTCTCGTCAGCGGCATCCGCGGCAATCTGAGCCTCCAGGCGGGCGTCCTCCTCCTCGGCGGTCGTGCCGGCAGCAATGTGCTCGGCAGACGTACCGGCGACCAGATCGATCTTCTCGTCCTCGTCACCGTCGGGGCCTTCGCCGCGCTCGATGATCTGGATGCCGTCGATCTCGTCCTTCTCGTCCTTCTTTTGAATCAGACCCATATCAGTTACTCCTTGTTAGGAAACATAGTCCGCAATAGAATACGCCCGACAGAGCGCCGGGCGTATTGATTCTTAGGTTATACGCAAACACTTAAGTACTACTTAGGCGTTTGCAGCGTGCATACCTTAGGCCAGGTGCGCGATAACGGCATCGGCAAAGGCCTGCGTGCCCACAGCACCCTCAACGGAGCCGGTCTGGGCACGACGAACGTCGCCGGTAACCTGCTCACGCTCGTCGAGCGTGGCAGAAACGGCGGCGCGAATGCGATTGGCCGCGTCGTTCTCGCCCAGGTGATCGAGCATCATAGCCGCAGACAGGATCTCGGCCGTGGGGTTGGCGATATCCTGGCCAGCGATATCGGGCGCGGAGCCGTGCGTTGCCTCGAAGATAGCGCAGTCGGCACCGATGTTGGAACCCGGAGCCATTCCCAGGCCACCCACCAGGCCGGCGCACAGGTCGCTCACGATGTCACCGTACAGATTGGGCAGCACCAGGACATCGAAGTCGTTGGGGTTCTGGACCAGGCCCATGCAGGTGGCGTCGACGATCTTGTCGTTAAACTCGATATCGGGATAGTTGGCGGCCACCTCGCGCGCCACGCGCAGGAACAGGCCGTCGGTCGCCTTCATGATGTTGGCCTTATGCACGGCCGTCACCTTTTTGCGGCCGCAGCGGCGGGCATACTCAAAGGCATACTCCACAATGCGGCGGCTCTTGGCGATGGAGATCGGCTTGATTGAAATGGCGGAATCCGCGGCGAAGGTCTTCTGGCCCGAGCGCTCGACAAGCTGCGAGAGCTCCTCGACCTCGGCAGCGCCCTCATCGAACTCGATGCCGGCGTAGAGGTCCTCGGTGTTCTCGCGCACGATGACCAGGTCGACGTCGCGGAAGCGCGAGCCGTCGCCCGGCTGCGACAGGCAGGGGCGCACGCAGGCATACAGGTCGAAGTGCTTGCGCAGGGCCACGTTGACGCTGCGGAAACCCGTACCGACCGGCGTGGTGATGGGGCCCTTGATGGCAACCTTGGTCTCGGCGACCGCATCGAGCACGTGCTGGGGCAGTGGCGTGCCAAACTCGTCCATGACGCCGGCACCGGCCTCCTGGACGTTCCAGTTGATCTGGACACCGGTGGCCTCGACCACGCGGCGCATGGCCTGCGTAATCTCGGGACCGATACCGTCACCGGGGATCAGGACTACATCGTGCGCCATAATCTGTTACTCCTCGTCTTCGGCGTCGTCAGATTTTTTAACGCTAGCACGCTTCTTCTTTTTGGAGAGATCCAGGCCAAAACGTTTAACAAGCATTTCGCAAATCTCGCTCGAACGGGCCTTGAGATAGCTGCCCTTGCCGTTTTCGGCATCGAACTTAAGGCGCAGCGCGAGCTTCTCGGCGACCTCGGCGTCGATCTCGCCCTGGCCAAACTCGTACAGGCAACCGAGCATGTCGCGATACTCGAGGTCGCCGTGGTAGCACTGGATGGCCTCGTCCAGGATGGGCCAAGCCTCGCGCGAACGCTCGACGCTCGTGGCGCCCCACACACACAGCAGGCGGAAGGCGGCGTAACGCAGCGTGGAGGAAATCTCGTCGAACAGCGCAGTCTCGGCGCCCTCAAAGGCATCGCCCAGCTGCTCGGGGCAGGTGGCGGCGAGCGCCGCCAGGGCATCGAGGGCCTCCCAGCGGGTCTGAGCCTCGGGGCGGTCGAGTGCCTCGATCAGCGCGGGCACGCAGGACACGACGCGCTGCGGATCGCGCTCGGCCAGCAGGTGCAGCACGCGGGCGGCAAACTGGCGGATACGGCGCGTGGGGCAGCCGAGCTCCTTGACCAGGCGGTCGACGGCGTTCTCGTTCTCCTCTGCCAGCTGGAGCTGTGCCAGCTCCTCGTCGGTGAGCTGTTCGTCTTTGTTTTCTGCCATAGTTACCTCTTTTTACTATTTCTTAGCGTGCTTGCCAGCACCTTTGCTGTCATCGGTGACCGAGATGAGCTGTCGGTCGGCCGCGCCATTGCGACGCGCGCGGCGGCGCT
>CABQAK010000072.1 GCA_902462065.1 uncultured Collinsella sp. | reverse complement strand
CAGGTGGCCGACGCCCGCCATAAGGACTTCCTCGCTCGTACCGTGGTAAATGGGCATGCTCACGTCGATGGAGGGGATCTCGACCCAGCTCATCATGGGGTCGCGGTCAAAGATGAGCTGCTGGGCGTAGGGCTCGATCTGGTCGGCGGGAAGCTCGGTGGCCTCGCCCGCCAGCTGCTCGTTAAAGGAGCGCGCCTGGAGCAGGATGCGCTCGCGCTCCTCGGCAGACAGCGCGTCCACGGTGCTGGACACCGTGCTGATCTGGTTAAACACGCCCGAGGCCTCGAGCCGGTCCAAGATCCACGGCCAGGTCATAAGGCCCACGCCAATAAGGATGATGACGATGGTGATGAGCCGGTCGGCCCAGCGTGGCAACCGCTTGCGACGGCGCTTGGCCTTGGGCTTGGGCTGAGGGCTTGAGCCACCGTTGTCCGCGGCGTTATTGCTCTTCATATGTTTGGCGCCCTGCACCATCGCCGGTCACTCCTCTACAGCTCAGGTTGTCTAAACAAATAATAGCCGATTATCGAGCTACGCGCCGGGTAACGCAGCTAAACAGCATTGCGCGGCGCGAGCATGGACCCGCATTTGCGTTTTCAAAATGTCCCGAATCGGCGGGGCGATTCGGGATACAATAGCTACAGGAAACGACGCACCCCGCGTAAGTACTTTGGAGCGCGGGCGACCAGTTTCCGGTGTTGTTAAATGCCCGGGCCTCTAACCCCGGGCATTCTTATTTGCGCCTGTTGCGGCGCAAATGCCTTCTACCGTCCGCACCGCGCGTGCGCCTACGGACCTTAAACCGAACCTCATACGAGTCAAGAAACGCGATGACGAACGTGCCCACCGCCGCGAGGGCGGCGAGGGCGTTAAGGAATTTCAGCATTTGGGGACCTCCGATCGAGTCGTCGGCCGCCCGCGCACGGGATGCGTCGCAAGGGTATTTTACTGCGAGTGTATGCAGCCACAGCTGGTAAACGCAATAATTGCAAACATCTGTTCGATAGTTACAAACACGATCCCTCATCCGGCGGAGCCTGGCCGCATTGTCCGGGTTTGTCCGACGTGTTTGAGTTTTCAAAATGTCCCGAATCGGCGGGGCGAATCGGGATACAATGTCAATAGAAAACGACGCACCCCGCGTAAGTGTACGAGAGCGCGGGCGGCCTAGTTTTCAGCTTTAGTTAAATGCCCGGGCTCCGAACCCCGGGCATTCTTATTTGCGCTTGCTGCGGCGCAAATGCCTTCTACCGTCCGCACCGCGCGTGCGCCTACGGACCTTAAACCGAACCTCATACGAGTCAAGAAACGCGATGACGAACGTGCCCACCGCCGCGAGGGCGGCGAGGGCGTTAAGGAATTTCAGCATTTGGGGACCTCCGATCGAGTCGTCGGCCGCCCGCGCACGGGATGCGTCGCAAAGCCATTTTACTGCGAGTGCATGCACCCACAGCTGGTCAACGCAATAATTGCAAACATCTGTTCGATATTCATACGCTTGATCCATCGGACGATGGAGGCTGCCTGCGTTATCCCAAAAAACGGGGCAGACTCCAGCGCGGAGTCTGCCCCGAAAAGAGAATGGCAAAGCAAGAACGTGGATGGACGAGAAAAGTGTCCGCAAGTCTCATGGCCATCACATCCCACCTGCCAAAGGGATGGGTGAGCGAGCGTTACTCCTGCTCGGACTCCTCAGCCTGCTTACGGCTGCGGATGAGGTGCGCCACGCCGATGACGAGCACCGCGCCGCCAGCGATCCAAGTGAAGGTCACGCCGTTAAGACCGGTGAGCGGGAGGCTGGAGCCCTTCTTGTTCTCGATGGTGACGGGGATCTTGGTCGTGGTCACTTTTTTATCAGTCTTAGGAGTGGCCATGCTGGAATTGGACGTCACATTGAGCTCTTTAAGCGTGCCGTCTGTATTGTATTCAGGCGCCACCGTGATTTTGAAGTCAGCAATGGTGTTGTAGCCCGCAGGTGTCTTGCTCTCAGAAATCAGATATGTGCCTGCAACAAGTCCGGGAATAGAGACCTTGTTGCCAGCCTCCGTAGTTTCAAACGTGTAAGCGTCATTTACGTCATTACTGAAGCTGCCGTCTTGCTTCAACCATTTTGCAACGCTTTTATCGGACCCTTCCTTAATCATTTTGACCGTAAAGCCAGCATCGAGTTTCGCAGACGAGTTATTCGGGTCGATCTTAGTGACATCGAAGCCGAATACGTAATCAGCGACCTTCTTCGATTCGGAAGTGCCGGCGCCGTTAGACATGGGATCGTTGGAGTAGACAAGCTTGACCTCGTTGGTGTTACCGGCGGCCGTGTATTCTGCCTTTTCGGTCAGTTCTGCTTTATAGGTCACAACGACCTTAGAGTTGCCCCTAAGCGTCACACCTACAGCATTTGCAGCAGCCTTGAGGTCAGAGAAGGAGATCGTCAGGTCATGAGCACCAGTAGGGCTTCCAGAAGCGTCCATAGTGTCCGCAAGGTTTACTTGATAACCATCTGAAGGCTGGATAGCAGTACCGTCAATTGTCACCTTAACGGTACCAGTGTTGGCCTTCAGTCCAGCAGAAAGATGATCCTGGAACGTATATTCGTACTTGGTGAAGGTGTCGATGTTGCTCGCAACGGAGCCAGTCAGTTTATATTCAACCTCCTCACCAATATACGAGTCACTCACGTTTCCCCATTTCGCGCCCTCAAAAACTTCCTTGTTGACGGTAGGAATGCTGGTCTTCTCGGCAACGGTCACGCTGCGACCGCCGACAACGGCGAAAATGGGCGAGGTACCCGTGTTCTTCTTTGCCGCTTCGGAAGTGCTAAGGGAAGACTCATCGGTCAGGAACAGGTAGTAACCCGTCTTGGGGGAATTTTTATCATCGGTAGGCACAGTGAAACTATCGCCTGCCGAGAACGAACTGCCCGTAGCTCCAACGTCCTTTTTAACAATAGCGGCAATCTTGTTGAGAAGGTGATCCTTATTAACAACAGTCTCAGCAGTAGTGCCGATAACGTTCTTAGTCAACCAATCGGCCACGTCCTGGGCGGTAGTTGTATCAGGCAGCTTGGGATTAGAAGTCTCATACTTCGAATCCGCTTTAATCGCCGCGATGATGGCATCCTGAGTCTCAACGTTATCAAATGCCCACTTAACATTTGAAACGACCTTATCCGTCTTGTCGGGCTCGTCCACGACATCAGCCTCAAAGATCTGATATGCCTTGAACTGAGTGGATGCGTTGCCCTCCGACTGCGTGATGGTGATGCTGTTATTCGGAAGCGTCGTAGTGCCCTCAGCAAACGCCATGGTCACCGGGGCCATGACGCCGCCGAAGCTCAGCGCTGCTGTGAGGCCGGCGGTTACTGCCAGGCGTGCGATGTTCTTGCTCATGCTCATCTTCTTTTCCTCTGCTTTCTGCTCGAATTCCATTTGATCTAAATCTGTCTGTCTGTGTCTTAGCATCTACTTCGCTACGTCTCGCCCCGCTCTCTGTGGGGCTGCCAGCTACTCTTTATGGCTGCCACCTCCCCGCTTGACCAGGAGCGCGACCACGATGAGCGCGGCTCCGGCGACCGCTGCGGCGGCCGCGGCGTACATTGCCATATCGCCAGTCGAGGGCATAAAGCCTCCGGTGGTAATGCTAGGGGGTGTGCCGGTGGGCGTGTTGATGAGCGACGCCTCCAGGCTGCCCGTCGACCCGTCCGCGCTGTCGGCGCGCAGGGGCGACTCGGCCGTGATGGTGAGTTTGGGCTTGGCGGCGGCTACCTGGTCGACGTCCAGGCCCTCGGCCTTGACCGTCACGGAGCGCGTACCCTCAAAGACGGTGTAGCCCTTGGGCGCCTTGAGCTCGCGGACCTCCAGCTTGCCCGAGTCCACGCCCGAGACGGTCACGCGGCCGTCCTCGCCCGTGGTAACGGTGGCCTTGCCCTCCGCATCCCACGTGCCGTCGGCCGCTAGCGTGCGGCCGCGGTCGTCGGCGATGCTCAGGACCGCCCCGGCAAGCGGCTTGTCGCCGTCGCTGCCGCGCTTGGTGAGCGCGAGATCCCAGGTGTAGGCGCACGCGTCATCGCTCGGCGTGCGGGTGAAGCCGGCGTCACCGGACTGGTCGGCAAAGGGAGAGCGCGGGTAGCGCAGGTAGACCTCGTTGGGGTTGCCCTTCGCGATGCCG
>CABQAK010000071.1 GCA_902462065.1 uncultured Collinsella sp. | reverse complement strand
CCAAGAAGGCAACGGCAGCCAAGAAGAACACGGCAACGAAGTCGACGACCACGAAGGCTACTACGACGAAGGCCGCCGCGAAGACGACCCCGAAGGTAGTCGCAAAGCCGGCCGGCAAAGTCGAGGAGACACCCTCCGAGTCCAAGGCCGAGGCAGCTGTCGAGGCAAAGCCGGCTGCCAAGACTACCACGCGCAAGCGCACTACCACGACGGCCAAAAAGGCCACGACCAAGGCTGCTGCTCCCAAGGCAGAGGCTAAGGCCGAGGACAAGCCCGCAGTAAAGGCCACCGAGGTCAAGACCGCTCCGAAGGCTACGGCAAAGACCGAGCCCGCCAAGGAGGCCCCGGTCTCCCCCGCCTCTAAGACTGAGGAAAAGGCTCCGACCAAGAAGACCTCCGTCCGTAAGGCAACGGCGACCCGCAAGCGCCGCTAATCCGGACGATTAAAACTTAATCCTCAACGCAAAAGAGGGCGCCCCAACCAGGCGCCCTCTTTTGCGTTGAACTTCTCCATTAAAAAGAGGGCCGGTTTACTACGACAAAATGGCTCCGGCCGACCACGGCGGGTAATCTACGAAATTGGCAACGCCTCTACCTGCGGTTTTAATATCACGAAAATGACCGTGGTTGAGATCATTCAATTCGTCGTAGTAAACCGGGGTACTTTTGTTTGGCTACAAATAGTATCGGTATAGACGTTATTAAATATCGCGATAATTTGGGTGGTAAAACGATTTTCTAGGACAACCGTTCGCCGATGGTAAACGGATGTTGTTTATACAGCCTGTGTACAACAGATATACTTTTATCCTGTGCGTAAAGCCCATGGCCCGCAGGCCGTGATTCTATTGAACTGGACCGTATTATGAGATTGATTCACAACAGTCGTCTGCCGCAGTTTCGTACTCCGTTTGGCGCTGTGACCACTGGAACTTCCGTTTCGCTCTCGGTGATTTTGGAGGATGCCGACCCCAACCAGGCAACGCTTACCCTGCGTACCTGGGTCGATGAAATCGGTGAGTCTCTGTATCCCATGACGCACGAGGGCGACGGCATATTTACTGCAGAGCTTGAGTGCACCGAGCCCTGTCTTATCTGGTACAGCTTTATCTGCAACATCGAGGGCCAGCCCGAGGTCCGCTTAGGCGCACCACAGGGTCGCACCGGTGGCGAGGGCGTAACTTACAACTACACTGAGGTCCCGTCGTTCCAGATTACCGTCTACAAGCACCGCGAGAACCGTCCCACCTGGTACGAGCGCGGTATGGTCTACCAGATCTTTCCCGATCGCTACGCCCGCGACGAAAACTGGCGCGAGCGCACGCAGGCCGAAGTCGAAAAACCGCGCAACGGAATCCAGCGCCGCATGGTCGAGGACTGGAACGAGCCGCCCGTGTACGAGCGTGCCGAGGACGGCTCCATCAAAACCTGGGACTTTTATGGCGGATCGCTCAAGGGCATCCAAGAAGACCTGCCTCGCATCGCCGAGCTGGGCTTTACAGCCATCTACCTCAACCCCATCTTTGAGGCCGCAAGCAACCACCGCTACGACACAGCCGATTACACCAAGATCGATCCGATCCTGGGCACCGAGCAGGACTTTACCGAACTATGTCAGGCAGCCGAGAAGCTCGGCATTTCCATCATCCTGGACGGCGTCTTCAACCATACGGGCGACGATTCGATCTACTTCAACCGCTACGGCAACTATCCCGGTGTCGGTGCGTGGCAGAGCGAGGACTCGCCGTGGCGCGATGCGTTTTACTTCCACGAGGACGGCTCGTACGACTGCTGGTGGGGCGTGGGCAACATGCCGGCCATCAACGAGAAGTCAGAGCTGGTGCGAGAGAAGCTCCTGGGCAAGGACGGCGTGATCCGCAAATGGTTGCGCGCCGGTGCCCATGGTTGGCGCCTGGACGTCGCCGACGAGCTTTCTGACGACTTCCTGGCCGAGATCAAGAAGGCCGTACTTGCCGAAAAGCCCGACGCACTGTTACTCGGTGAGGTCTGGGAAGATGCCTCCAATAAGATCAGCTACGGCCATCTGCGTCGCTATCTGCAAGGCTCCGAGCTCGACTCGGCCATGGATTACCCCTTCCGCGACATGGTCATCGGCTTTTTGATGGGTTACAAAAACGCTTACCAAGCTGCTGAAGATATCGAGACCCTCCGCGAAAACTATCCGCGTGAGGCCCTGTCTTGCGCGCTTAACCTGCTGTCGAGCCATGACCGTCCGCGCATTATCTCGGTGCTCGGCGGCGGCCCCGACGAATCGCAGCTGCCTGAATGCGAGCGCAGCAAGTGGCGCTTGGACGAGAACGCGATGGGCCTGGCCAAGAGCCGTTTTTGGCTCGCGACGCTCATGCAGATGACGTTCCCGGGCGTTCCCTCAATCTATTACGGTGACGAGTACGGCTTGGAGGGACTCACCGATCCGGGCAATCGTCGCACCATGCCGACCAAGGAAGACCTGCACGACTTCGATACATTTGCGATCGTCAAGAACGCATCTGCTGTGCGCCGCGCGCTGCCGTTTATGATCGATGGCGAGATCAAGGCCTTTGCACTCAATGATGAGGTGCTGGCCTACAACCGTACGGGCAAGGACGGCGATTCGGCGACCGTCATCATCAACCGCAGCCTGCGCAATTCGCATCGCGTGACCATTCCGGCGCTCGGCGAATGTGCGAGCGATGTGATTAGCGGTCACGAGTGCGAGATTCACAACGGCACGGTCACGCTCGACCTGTACCCGCTGGGCTCGTCGATCATCTATCACCACGCCGAGCAGCGCCTGCAGGAGCCGCTCGATCACGGTGCGGGTGTTGTGTGCCATATCACATCGGTGCCGACCGACGACGGCAAGCCCGGTACGATCGGTGCGCCCACGCGTCGCTTTATCGACCATCTGGCCGCCATGGGCATGCGCTACTGGCAGGTTCTCCCCGTCAACCCCACGGACTTCTTCCGCTCCCCTTACGCCGGTCCTTCGGCCTTTGCAGGCAATATCGACCTGCTACCCGAGAGCCACGAGGAGCTGGCCGCCGACTTTGAGACCTGGAAGGCCCGCGGAGGCGAGGATGCCGATCCGCTGTACACCGCGTTTAAACATCGCAATGCCGATTGGCTCGAGAAGTACTGCGTCTACATGGCCGTTAAGAAGTACTTTGAAGGCGATTCGCGCCATGATTGGCCGGCAGATGTCGCGCGCTACAACGAGCATCTGATCGACGACAATCGCTTCCACAACGAGGCCGAGCTTCAGGCGTACATGCAGTACCGCTTTGACCTCGCTTGGTGCGAGCTCATGAACTATGCGCACAAGAAGGGCATCGAGGTTATCGGCGATATTCCTATGTACGTGTCCGACGATTCGGCAGACGCGTGGAGCGAACCCGAGAACTTCTGGCTGTCCGATACCGGCAAGGCGATTGAGATTTCCGGCGCGCCGCCCGACAACTTTGCACCCGAGGGCCAGGTGTGGGGCAACCCGACGTTCCGCTGGGACCACATGAAGCAGAACGGCTATAGCTGGTGGATGGATCGCTTGCGCCGCGCGTTTTCGCTCTACGATCGCGTGCGCTTGGATCACTTCTTGGGATTCCACAGCTACTTTAGTATCCCCGCGGGCAAGGCTTGCGCCGACGGTCGATGGCTGGCGGGCCCGGGCAAGGACCTGTTCCAGACCGCCTACGACGAGCTGGGTCCGCTCAACTTTATCGCTGAGGACTTGGGCTATCTGACGCCCGGTGTTCGCGCCATGGCTTCGACCTGCGGTTTCCCCGGCATGGACGTGCTGGAGTTTAGCGATTACGACGTCCGTTGCGGCGTGCACCCCACGCCCGGCAAGATTCTGTACACGTCGACGCACGACACCTCGACGCTCGCCGGTTGGTGCACGCGTTCCTTTGCCGGCTGCGACGAGCCGAGCGGTGTTGAGTTTGCGGCCAAGCTGATGAGCGACGCGCTGGCAAGCGACGCTCCCCTGGTGATGATGCCGCTGCAGGATGTCTTGGGGCTTGGCGACGACGCGCGTATGAACGTTCCGGGCGTGGCCACGGGCAACTGGACCTGGCAGGCTGACGAGGCGGACATTGCAGCCGCTGAGAATAAAACAGCACAGCTCCTGCGCAACAACCATAGATTCTGGGGCGAAGCGTGATAAAACCCCCGATATAGGGTACAGTTACAGACGTTTGAATTTATGCGGGCAGAGCGATCTGCCCGCTTTGTGCTGAAAAGGAAGTATTATGGCGCGCTACGATTACAAGTGCTCGAGCTGCGGCAACGTGTTTGAGGTTGAGCACCCCATGTCCGAGACTCCCGAGGTCGTTTGCCCGAGCTGCGGCGCCCCGGCGGCCAAGACGTTCTCGGCCAGCGGCATCAAGTTTGAGGGTAGCGGTTACTACAACACCGACCAGCGAAGCGGCGGCTCCAGCACCAACGCCACCAGCGGCTGCTGCGCCAATTGCCCGCATAACCACTAGAAACCAAACAGCCCCGCGACCGGCACTGAACTGCCTCCCATTTCTTGGACATGAGAAATGGGAGGCTTTCTTTATGCGCGT
>CABQAK010000070.1 GCA_902462065.1 uncultured Collinsella sp. | reverse complement strand
GAGGACGCCGAGGTGCCCGCCGCCGTGCGTATGGCCAAGCTCGGCTACCACTGGGATGACGTCGACGAGGTCGTGCGTCCCATGGCCCAGCAGGGCAAGGCCCCGCTCGCCTCGATGGGCATCGACGCACCGCTGGCCTGCCTGTCCAAGAAGACGCGCTCGTTCTTTGACTACTTCTATCAGCTGTTCGCTCAGGTCACGAATCCTCCGATCGATGCCCTGCGCGAGCATATGGTGACTTCGACCACGCTCTACCTGGGCAACCACGGCAACCTGCTCGAGGACTCCCGTACGGCCTGCCAGCTGGTGCGCCTGGAGCGTCCGCTGTTGAGCGAGGAGGAGTTCGACCGCATCTGCGCCATCGACCGCGTGGGCTTTAAGACCCGCCGTTTCCGTGCCGTCTACCGCCGCGACGCCGGCGAGGGCGCGCTGCAGGCTGCGCTCAAGCAGCTTGCAGAGGACGTTGAGGCTGCGGTCCGCGACGGCGTGAATATTGTGGTGTTGAGCGATCGTGCCGCTGCGGGCGAGGTGCCCGTGCCGTCGCTGCTCGCCGTGGGCTGCGTGCACAATCACCTGATCCGCGCCGGCGTGCGTACCTTTGCCGACATCGTGGTGGAGTGCGGCGACGCCGTGTCCCCGCACGACTTTGCGGCGCTGGTGGGCTACTCCGCAAGCGGCATCTATCCGTACAATGCGCATGCGTGCATCCGCGACTTGGCAGCACGCGGCGACCTGGACGTGACGGCCGAGCAGGGCATCGACAACTACAACAAGGCCGCGACGGCGGGTATCGTCTCCATCATGTCCAAGATGGGTATCTCCACGGTGCAGAGCTATCACTCCGCACAGATTTTCGAGGCCGTCGGCTTTACTCCGGAGTTCGTCAACGCGTACTTCGCCGGCACGGTGAGCCGTGTGGGCGGTATGGGTGTCGAGGACGTTGAGTGCGAGCAAAACGAGCGCTATGACGCTGCGCTCGCCATCCTTAAAAGCCCGGCTCCCGATCAGCTGCCCACGCTGGGCCTGACCAAGTGGCGCCCGCTCGGCGGCGAGGAACACCTCATCGACCCCCAGGCCGTCTACCTGCTGCAGACCGCCTGCCGTGAGGACAGCTACGACACCTTTAAGGAGTACAGCGCCCGCCTGCACCGCACCGGCCGTGCCGTGCGTCTGCGCGACTTGCTCGACTTTGATGCCAGCGGCCGCACGCCGGTTTCGCTCGACGAGGTCGAGCCCACGCTCAACATCGTCCGCCGCTTTAACACCGGCGCCATGTCGTACGGCTCCATCAGCAAGGAAGCACACGAGTGCATGGCCATCGCCATGAACCGCCTGCACGGCCGTTCCAACTCCGGCGAGGGCGGTGAGGATCCGCGTCGCGAGACCCCGCTGGCTAACGGTGATTCCAAGAACTCCGCGATCAAGCAGGTGGCAAGTGCGCGCTTTGGCGTGACGAGCCGCTACCTGTGCAGCGCCTTCGAGATTCAGATCAAGATGGCCCAGGGCGCCAAGCCCGGCGAGGGTGGCCACCTGCCCGGCAAGAAGGTCTACCCCTGGATTGCCGAGGTCCGTCAGTCCACGCCCGGCATCGGCCTGATCTCGCCTCCGCCGCATCACGACATCTACTCCATCGAAGACCTGGCCGAGCTCATCTTTGACCTTAAGAACGCCAATCCTGGCGCGCGCGTGTCGGTCAAGCTGGTCAGCGAGGCCGGCGTCGGCACCATCGCCACCGGTGTGGCCAAGGGCGCTGCCGACAAGATCTTGATCAGCGGCCACAATGGCGGCTCGGGTGCCGCTGCTCGCGATTCGATCTGGCACGCCGGTCTGCCGCTGGAGCTTGGCCTTGCCGAGGCCCAGCAGACGCTGCTGCAAAACGGCCTGCGCTCGCGCGTGGTGCTCGAGGCCGACGGCAAGCTCATGGACGGCACCGATGTTGCCGTCGCCTGCCTGCTGGGCGCCGAGGAGTTTGGCTTTGCGACCATGCCGCTCATCTCGATGGGCTGCCTCATGCAGCGCGACTGCCAGCAGGATACCTGCCCCGCCGGCATCGCCACGCAAAACTGCCGCTTGCGTCGCGGCTTCCGCGGCAAGCCCGAGCACGTCGAGCACTTTATGCTCTTTGTTGCCGAGCAACTGCGCGAGGTCATGGCGAGCCTGGGCTTCCGCACCGTCGACGAGATGGTCGGCCATCCCGAGTGCTTGCGCCAGATCGAGGTCCCGGGCAACCGCAAGGCTAACCTGCTCGATCTGACGCCCGTGCTGGCAAGCGCGACCTGCGAGTTCGGTGCCCACATCCCGGGTGCCGACGGCCGTCACTTCCTGCCCCAGATGGCCGCGGACAGCGAGCTCGACAAGACGCTCGACTCCACGCTGTTTGTGCCCTACACGGCCGACGCCCGCGCACATCTGCGTCCGATTCGCTTCCGCGCCGATATCGCCAACGTCAACCGTTGCGTGGGCACCATCCTGGGCAACGCGGTGACCAAGGCGCATCCCGAGGGCTTGCCCGCCGGCTCCATCACCATCGATTGCGATGGTTCGGCCGGTCAGAGCTTTGGCGCCTTCCTGCCGCGCGGCATTACGCTCAACGTGTGCGGCGACGCCAACGATTACTTTGGCAAGGGCCTTTCGGGTGGCGAGGTGTCGGTGCGCCCCAACCCGCATGCGACCTACAAGTTCGACGAAAACATCATCGTGGGCAACGTTGCGTTCTTTGGCGCTACGAGCGGCCGCGGCTTCATTAACGGTTTGGCGGGCCAGCGCTTTGGCGTACGCAACTCCGGTGCCACCGTGGTGGTCGAGGGCTGCGGCAACCATGGCTGCGAGTACATGACGGGCGGTCTGGCGCTCATCTTGGGCGAGGTCGGACAGAACTTCGCTGCTGGCATGACGGGCGGCGTGGCTTATGTCTTTGACCAGTACGGCACGCTCGATGCCCGCGTGAACCACGAGAGCGTTGAGCTCAAGGCCCCGACTGCCGGCGAGCTGGAGCAGGTCCGTGCGCTCATCCAGGAGCACGTGGACGCGACACAGAGCCCGCGCGGCATCAAGCTGCTCTACAGCTTTGAGACGATGAGCAAGCACTTTGTGAAGGTCATTCCGACCGAGTACGAGCGTGTGCTGGCGATTGTCGCCGCGAGCGAGGCTGCCGGCAAGACACATGCGCAGGCAGAGGAACTGGCGTTTGACATCGTGACCGGTCGCGCGAGCGCCGCGGATGTCGCTCGCTTCGATATTGCGGGCGGTGCTGCGGGTGCTGCGTCCGCGGCCGCCAGCTCTGTTGCTTCGACCAAGAAGGAGGCGTAAGTGCCATGGGTAAGCCCGGTGCTTTTCTTGATATCGATCGCGTGACCCACGAGCTTCGCCCCGTGGAGGAGCGCAGCCGTGATTTCGATCCGCTGTACGTGGAGCTCGACGACGACGCACGTCGCGCCCAGGCGAGCCGCTGCATGATGTGCGGCGTGGCGTTTTGCCAGATGGGCGCGAGCTTTGGCAAGGCACGTCCGAGCGGCTGCCCGCTGCACAACTTGATTCCCGAGTGGAACGAGCTGGTGTACCGCGGCCGCTGGGATGAGGCTGCCGAGCGCCTGTCGCTCACCTCGCCCATGCCTGAGTTCACGAGCCGCGTGTGCCCGGCACTGTGCGAGGCCGCGTGCAACCTGGGCTCGGTCGACGGCCAACCCACGACGATTCACGATAACGAGCGTGCGATCAGCGACTGTGAGTGGGCCAACGGCGGCCCACGTCGCTTTGAGCCGGCGGGGGAGGGCGCACCCACGGTTGCCGTGGTGGGCTCCGGTCCTGCTGGTCTGGTGGCTGCATGGGAGCTTGCACGTCGCGGTGCCCGCGTGACGGTGTTTGAGCGTGACGACCGCTCGGGCGGCCTGCTCATGTACGGCATTCCCAACATGAAGCTCGAGAAGTCTGTGGTCGAGCGCCGTGTAGCGCTCATGCGTGAGCTGGGCATTGTGTTTGAGCTTGGTGCCGACGTGAGCGATCCCAAGGTTACCGCCAGGCTCGACGACTTTGACGCCGTCGTGGTGGCTGCCGGCGCTCGTGCTCCGCGTGGGCTTTCGGCTACGAATGTGGATGCGCCCGGCGTGGTGTACGCTGTGGACTACCTGACGGCTTCGACCGTCTCGGTGCTCGATGGCGGTGAGCCTGCTATTGACGCACGCGGCCTGGACGTCGTGGTCATTGGCGGTGGCGATACCGGCAACGACTGCGTGGGTACCGCGGTGCGTCAGGGCGCGCGCAGCGTGCGCCAGTTTGAGTTCTTGCCGGCTGCGCCCGATAAGCGCGCGGCAGGCAACCCCTGGCCGCAGTGGCCCAACGTTAAGAAGACCGATTACGGCCAGCAGGAGGCTATCGCTGCGATGGGTGGCGAGATGCGTGCCTGGGCCGTGGATACACTCGAGGTGCTGCTGGACAAGAAGGGTGCGGCTGCGGGTCTGCGCGTGGTCGATCTGGACTGGTCGGCGGGAAAGCCCGAGCGCATCGCGGGCTCCGAGCACGAGGTGCCGGCGCAGCTGGTGCTCATCGCTTGCGGCTTTACGGGTCCGGAACACAGCGTGTTCGAAGCTGTCGGCGTGCCCGTTGCCACGGCGGGCCGCCCGCTGCCCGTGATGGCTTCCGAGGGCTCGCACCTTGCGGCCCGCGTGGATGGCGTTGCTGCGGATGCCGCGCCGGTGTATGTGGCGGGTGATGCCCGCAACGGCAGCTCGCTCGTGGTGAGTGCCATGGCCGATGCCCTGGCCTGCGCAGCCGAAGTCGCCGAGGCACTGGAACTGTAAAGTAGTCACGGAGATATTCAACAATCGAATCGGCAAGGGCTGTCCCTAACTGCCGGCACAGACGATATGAGCAGGACATAAAACATTGAGAGCCCCTGCTGCATG
>CABQAK010000069.1 GCA_902462065.1 uncultured Collinsella sp. | reverse complement strand
CGTTAAGAACGGCCGCGCGCCCAAACTCGCCGGCCAGCTCACGCAGATGCTCAACATTCGCCTGGCCGTTTCGCCGGAGTGGAAATCGGGCGAGATCAAGGCCATCAAGAAGGGCCGCGGAGCAAAGCGCATCGTTGCCAACACCATGGCCGATTGCCTCGAGTTTTTGACCGAGCATCCGGGCTCAAGTGTGCGCGTGCTCACGACAGGCGCCGCCGAGGAGCAGGAGCTCGTCAACCAAGCGCTCGCAGGCCAGAACTACGTAGACGCCGGCACCGGCCCCATCGGCTGCACCATCGCCACCCACGTAGGCGTCGACGCCATCGCCATCAGCTACTGCCCCCGCTACCAACCCATCCACTAGGGGCACCTTTACCACTTGCGGTGGAATAGGGACTGTTTTTGGCTTATCGGCCGCAAATCAATCCCTATTCCACCGCAACTTAGAAATCGGCAATCAGCCCTGCGGACCCTGGAACAGCTCCTCATGAGAGCCCATTCTGACCAGCCGGATCACAGGATTAGTCTTATGCGGCAAGTAGAGAACGACCACATCGACCAAGCCATCGAATAGATGGAAATCGATGTGGCCGTTGTAGTTGCCGCCCGGGTTTGAAAGCTCATGGGCGCCATATTCCGCGGGAAGCGACCCGTGAGCCGCAAGCTCTGCAACCGCCGCCTTAAACTCGGTTTTTAGCTGCGGATGGATGCGCATCGTCCGTTTATAATCCGCCTTAAACTGAACCTCGACTTTAATCTCAAACATCGCTAGTCCTCATCGAGGAATGATATAAGCTCATCAGCGTTGTTGAATGACGGGCTATCGTCCGGCAAAACCCCTAACTCATGAGCCTCGGCGATCACCATGGCACGCCTCGTCGCCTCGTTGGGCACCTCCGCCCTTCCTACAATCTCAAAAGGAATCTTTCGCTGATTTACCAGCTGCCGAACGGCAAGATTGAGATAGGAATTGAGGCTGAGGCCGACCGAATCCAAGAACTCAGTCGCCTGCTCCTTGAGCCCCTCTTCGATGCGAACCGTCGTAGGCTTAACTGTTGCTGTAGACATTTGCGACCTCCTCGCTCTCGTCTTTTGCATCAGTATACCCAATATAAACGGCAAACTGACGTTAGATAGCATCAGATTGCCATACATATTCATGTCGCGGTGGGCACGATTGCTCTACATCAACCCGCTGAGCGCGATGTCGACGGCCTCGTTGAGGTCGTCGGTAATGTGTACCAGATCCGGGTCGAGCGGGCTAATCATACCGGCGCTCATTACCGGGCCGTTGAGCCAGTCGAACAGGCCCTGCCAGTACTCGCTGCCCACCAGCACGAGCGGCATGCGCTTGACCTTGTGCGTCTGCACCAGCGTGAGCACCTCGAACATCTCGTCGAGCGTGCCAAACCCGCCGGGAAACACGATGGCGCCCGAGCTGTATTTGACGAACATGGTCTTGCGCACAAAGAAGTAGCGGAAGTCCATACCAAGGTTCACGTATTTGTTGAGCCCCTGCTCGTGCGGCAATTCAATGCCCAGGCCAACTGACTTACCGTTGACGCTCGCCGCTCCCTTGTTGGCCGCTTCCATGATGCCGGGGCCGCCACCGGTGATGACCGCCACGCCGCGCTGCGCGATCTTGCGACCGACCGTGCGCGCCGCCTTGTAGAGCGGATCGGTCTTGGGCGTGCGGGCGCTACCGAAGATGGTCACCGCAGGCCCGAGCTCGGCAAGTGCGCCAAAACCATCGACAAACTCGGCCTGGATGCGCAGTACGCGCCACGGATCGGCATGCAACCAGTCGGTCGAGTCCTCGGGCGCCAGCAGGTTGGCGTAGGTGTTGTCCTTAGGAATCATGGGGCCGCGCATGACCACGGGGCCGCGGCGGTACGTCTCGTCGTAGGCAGGCTCGCCCTCGACGTTCTCATTCTTAATCATGGGTGCTCCTATCGAGAAAAAGAAAAACGGGCGGGGTCGACGCCATGCGCCAAACACCCGCCCGAACATCAACTATTCGGTATGGTACCCACGATGCATCAAGTGCTTGCAAGCTATCGGTCAGCGGTCGCGCAGCCGGTGTCAGCAAATGTGACGAGCGGTTGCCGCTCAGCCTTTGCCATTGCCCACGCTCTGCAAGCGTGTCTGTCGCCCTTAGTAATCCACCGCGGCAGGGCTATTCATCCAATCGCTCACGAACGCGCCGTAACGGCCCTCGATAATGGCCTGACGGGCACGCTGCATAAGGTTGAGCAGGTAGTAGATGTTGTGCATCGACAGCAGAATGCCGCCGAGCATCTCCTTCTGCGTGACCATGTGGCGGATGAGTGCGCGGCTGTAGCCGCCCGTGCACACCGGGCAGGTGCAGGTGGGATCGATGGGGCCATCGTCGTGCGCAAAGCGAGCGTTGCGGAAGTTGAGGCGACCCTCGCTGGAGAACGCCGTACCCATGCGGCCCGTGCGCGTCGGCAGCACGCAGTCGAACATGTCGATACCCACGCCCACACCGCGCACGAGGGTGGTGGGGTTGCCGACGCCCATCAGGTAGCGCGGCTTGTGCTTGGGCATGTACTCGCTTACGAGTGGTGCCAGGGTCTCGAACATGGTCTCGTGGTCCTCGCCCACGGAGTAGCCGCCAATGCCGTAACCGGGGAAGTCGCCGCACTCCTCCAGATGGCGCAGCGAGCGCAGGCGCAGATCTAGGTGCATGCCGCCCTGAACAATGCCAAAGAGCGCCTGGTCGTCGCGGGTATGCGCCTTATAGCAGCGCTCAGCCCACATGCTCGACAGCTCAACGGCGCGCTCAACGTAGGCGCGCGTGGCGGGATAGCCCGGGCACTGGTCGAGCTGCATGCAGATGTCGGAACCGAGCTTCATGGCGATTTCCATGTTGTCCTCGGGCGTCCAGAACACATGGCGGCCGTCGTAATCGTTGACGATAAAGCGCACACCCTCGTCGGTGAGCTTGACCGCGTCGTTGTGGCTGAACACCTGGAAACCGCCGGAATCAGTGAGGATGGGGCCATGCCAGTTCATGAACTTGTGCAGGCCGCCCAGCTCGGCGATGGTGTCCTCGCCGGGACGCATGGACAGGTGATAGGTATTGGCAAGCACGATCTGGGCACCGAGCTGTTTGACGGTCTCGGTAGGAATGCCCTTGACGTTTGCCTTGGTGCCCACGGGCATAAAGATCGGTGTCTCGATGTCGCCGTGCGGGGTGTGCAGCACGCCGGCACGCGCATGCGTCGTCGGGTCCTCGGCGATCAGGTCGAATTTAAAAAGGCTCTGGTCCATAAACTGGAACTCCTTGGTTGCGGTTCATACGCAGACCATTATACGGGCAACCCGCAAGAAGCACCGACTCGACAGAAACTGGTGCATTAAATGACTAGTCGTCGGGGACAATCTTCAGCGCCATCTTGCAAAGGAATGTCCCAATCTGCCGATACTTAGGGACTGTCCCCAAGTGCCGGCAAGAGTGTCCCTTATGACTAGTCATTTAAGAACGCCCCCAACGACTACGAGATCATCTCCAACAGCCAAGGCAACGCCGATGCTCTGGCGACGTCAGCGAGCGGTCGCCAGAGCGAACAAATTGGCATGAAAAGAGGGCGGCATAGACCTTCTGGTCATGCCACCCTCTTTGAATGACAAGTTGTCGCCCTGGTGACCGCGCAGCGTCGAGCCGTTACGCGGTTTGGAAAAACCGCGTAACCCCTACGGCCGCTGGCCCATGCCACCCTCGAGGGTGACGGTCTCGCCGTTCATGTACTTAAAGTCGGGGCCGCAGAGCTGAACGACCACGCGGCCGATTTCCTTCTCGACGTCGCCGTAGTGACCCGCCGGCGGCATGTGGACGTTGGCCTTGAACGCCTCGGGATAAGCATCCTGGAAGTTCTCGAGCGCAGCGGTCCAAGCAAGCGGGCACACGATATTGACGTTGATGCCGTCCTTGCCCCACTCGTTGGCGGCAACGCGGGTCAGGCCGCGGATGCCCTCCTTGGCGGCAGCATAGCTGCACTGGCCATAGTTGCCAAACAGGCCGGCGCCCGAGGCAAAGTTGACCACGGAGCCCTTGGTCTCCTTCAGGTGCGGATAGGCCTTCTGCATGTACAGATAGGTAGCATACAGACCGGAGTAAATGGCCAGGTTAAACTGATCCATGGTGTGATCGGCGATGGTCACGCCCGAGGCGCTGGCCTGAGCATTGTTGACGACGGCGTCGATGCGGCCGAACTCCTCAATGGCCTTGTCGATGACGTTCTGGACGACGGCTTCGTTGTCCTGACCGGCCGAAACATCAGCCTGAACAGGCAGAACCTTGACACCGTACTCGGCCTCGAGAGACTCCTTGGCGGCCTCGAGCTTGGCGACGTTGCGGCCAGTGATGACGAGGTTCGCGCCCTCCTTGGCAAATGCGATATCGATGCCGTAGCCGATGGAACCAGCGGAGCCGTCCTTAAGCGTGGCCTTGCCGCCGCCGGTGACGATCACGGTCTTACCAGTGAAAAGTCCCATACAAAGTCCTTTCAAATCGCGACGGGCACGCCCGCCGACTGCGCGTATCCAACTTCACGCGCCAAAAGCTGAGATGCAACTTTAGCGTGTTCAAGCGAAAATAAAAGACCGCGGTAGGCGAACGGCACCACGTCGTTCGGCGAAGGGATTGTCAAGTACAAACTGGATAAAACGGCCGAGTTATTGTTATCAAATCGAGCCATCGAACACGTTTTGAAACTTTGCTGCGGCGCGTGGGATGTCGGCGCGAAACTTTATCATAGGGTGACAAACAACGATGAGGAGCACATGCCTATGACAGACGAGCTGGACCCCCAGACTCAACAGCATATTGATGATTCCGCAGACGTCATCGCAGATATTGACGTTGTAACCTGCGATGGTATCGACATCGACGACCCCATCTTGGACGAAAGCGCTACGGCGGAAACCCCCGAAACAGAAAACGCCGATGAGCAAAACGACGATGCGCCCGCCCAGGACGACGCCCCTGTACAGGACGACGCCCCGCAAGCAGCGGGCCCCATCGAGGTGTCTTCGGAAGAAGAGCTCGATGCCGTCATGGACTCCATGATGGATGCTGTCAAAGCGATGAAAGACGCCGTCGCCGATGCCGATATTGATGCCGAGGAAGAGGAGGCTGCCGAGGCGGCCTCGACCTTTGTACCCGGCGAGACTCCGGTTGCCGACCAGGGCAGCACCATGCCCTCGTTTCTGCAGCTCGAGCACCCCACGATTGGCGCCGATGCGGTCGATCCGCACGCAGCAGGCTTTTCTGTGGTCGAGGGCGGTACCGGCAATATCGCCGCGCCGCAGGCTGCCGATGCGGATGCCGCCAACGCGGCTCGCCCGACCGCCCCGCACTC
>CABQAK010000068.1 GCA_902462065.1 uncultured Collinsella sp. | reverse complement strand
TATCCCGAAATCGGCCTGTACTGGGAGAAGGCAGCCCACGAGGAGGCCGAGCACGCCGCCAAGTTCGCTGAGCTCCTGGGCGAGGTCGTGACCGACTCCACCAAGAAGAACCTCGAGATGCGCGTTGAGGCCGAGGACGGCGCCACCGCCGGCAAGACCGATCTTGCTAAGCGCGCCAAGGCCGCTGGCCTCGATGCCATCCATGACACCGTGCACGAGATGGCTCGCGACGAGGCCCGCCACGGCAAGGCTTTCGCCGGCCTGCTCAAGCGCTACTTCGGCTAAGCCAAACGCCTGAGAGACATTCTCTAGCTTTATAAGGCCCGGACCGCATGGTTCGGGCCTTTTTCGTGCCTCACAAACTTGTTAACTCCCTGAAATAGGACCGCCTTCGGCATAGGTTTCTCGTCAAAAACTAAGTGAGTAGACTTTTTGGAACTTGCCAAGCACGCCATCCATATTGCTTTATAAAGCCGCAGGTAAATGACTTGTTGCGAAACGGCCTGGTCGCCAAAGTGTCAAAAGTCTACTCACTTAGAACCGCAGCCGTCCACGATCGAGCTGTTTTGTGTCTAACGGGCATCTTTCCGTCGATTACTCCCAATTTTGTCCAGTCAACAAATAGTTCAGACCTGAGTAATGTCTCAGCCCTTTGCTCATCTGAGCTTTTATCACGATATTCAGCATCGAGCATCCTGCATACGGCCTTAACGATCGCGCGGAATCTATCCTCATCGGATATCTGTCTGTGTGTCAGGAGAAGTACATCGTAGCCCATGGCTTGAAGGGCTGTCATGCGGTCAGCGTCACGCAAGCCATCCCCTGAGCGTCCGTGCGAGGCCTTTCCCTGACATTCAATGGCCACCTGTCGCCTGCCGTCCGGCGAAGACAGAAGTAGATCGATATACACACGGGACTTTCCCACAATCGCTCGAGCACTTGTGCCTAACGTCACTTCGACATTGAGCTCTATGCCGCAAAACCCTTCGCCTCCCAGGGCTCGCGGCAGTCCAAGCAACAAATACGCCTCGACCTCAAAAGGCGACGCGGCACCCAATGGAACGAGTTGCGATACCGCCATAAATCTATTGCCGTAACGCATCCCGCAAACATCTGAACAAAAACGGTCAAGGTCTCCGCCCAAAACCAAAGCGTCTCGACGCCATAAATTTGAGGCAGTGCCGTCCTCGGACGGGCAGCGCACCCAACCGAACGTTGTCGAAATCACGCCCGAGTCAATTGCACGCGCAAGCTCGGCCTCAA
Source organism: uncultured Collinsella sp. (assembly GCA_902462065.1). Taxonomy (GTDB): domain Bacteria; phylum Actinomycetota; class Coriobacteriia; order Coriobacteriales; family Coriobacteriaceae; genus Collinsella. The sequence goes on along the minus strand of CABQAK010000068.1, from coordinate 4,211 downwards.
GTGCCGCCGGTAGAGCGCACACCGCAAACAAGCCACACATCTCCGCCAATACCAAAAGGAGCTGAAGATCCGTCAGATGCCGCGACATGATGAATGCCGTCAGCAGAGGAGACGTAACCAAAAACCCATGCTCCGTTTCCAGCACGGATTCCCTGGGGAGCTCACCAAGAAACAGCCGCTGCCTAATGCTGGCAGGACAAGTCCGTTTGTTTCTCGTCCGAACCAATGTATACAACGGAAAGCCGAACACAACCGCAGCCGTCGGGTTACGGGCGAGGTCATATCGCTGCCGGTCTTCTTCCGGCCGTGGAAGCGGCGGACACAAAGCGCGAACCTGAGGGGGGCAAACGCCAGTACCTAAAAGCCGATATGTCACAAAGTAGATCCTTCATAGGCACAGGAAAACACGAATTTCAACCCAGTTAGTCACGCATTGGCGCGAACGCACCAAAAATGGCACCGAACGGACTGCTAAGTTTTCAACAGCCCTCCCCAACTGACCAAAAGCTTGCCAAGAGCTGGACGAAGTCCTGTTGAAAACCCCATTTTTTCGCATGCGGAAGCCATGCGCGGCAAGTGAGTAGACTTTTTGGAGCATCCCGAGCAGACCGGTCATCCTGCTTTTCAAAACCGCAGGTAGATAGCTTGTTACAAAACTGCCTGGTCGCCAAAGTTCCAAAAGTCCACTCACTTAGGTTGCAGAGTGCCCCCCATTAGCTGCAATTCCAAGGTATTTAGCACGTTTGGACTCAAATCGTCATACTGTACAAGGATTCGAGTCGGATTTTCAGGGACAGACGCGCCATCGGCACACCAATAACAGTCACTGATATCGATGAACGGAATACCTGAGCGCGTGAGGGCCCGCGCAAAAGAGCTTCCGCCCGTTCCGCGATCCGCAACCACAGTGCAGTAAAGACCCGCGTCTGCATGCTCGATCGAGACCTCTCCTGCCGGAAATACCTTCCGCACAAGCGCCATCAGGCCATCACGCGCCTCGCGAGCACGAACACGCACGCGGTTCACATGTCGCTCGTAATCACCCGATTCCAGCAAACGCGCCAAAGCGACCTGGTCAACAGAGCTCACCGACGAGGCGTAGAAACCAAGGTTGCGCCTAAACCGCTCCATTAGCTCATCGGGCAACACCATGTACGCCAAACGCAACGCCGATGAAAGGCTCTTCGAAAACGTGTTGGTGTAGATAACCGACTGGGCGGCATCGATCGACGCGAGCGCGGGAATCGGCTTGCCGGCAAGGCGAAACTCACAATCAAAGTCATCTTCGATGAGATACCGACCTGGTCGCTCGGCGGCCCAGCTCAGAAGCGCATAGCGCCGCGCAATGCTCGTCACAAGGCCGGTCGGATACTGATGGGACGGCATCAGGTGAAGGACATCGGTCCCGCTTTTCTGCAGAATGCTCAAGTCCACGCCCTCATCATCCAACGGGATATGTCGAACTTTGCAGCCCATAGCCTGATAGATGCGCGTCAGACGCAAATAGCCCGGATCCTCGACGGCATACACCTTGTCCGCGCCAAGCAACTGAACCAACATGGTATCGAGCAGCTGGGCGCCCGCACCAATAACGATGTTGTTGGGATCGACATTCATACCCCTCGTCCCACGCAGATGGTGAGCGATTGCGCGTCGTAGCCGAGCGGTGCCCTGTGCCGGTGCGGGCGAAAAGATCTCGCGCTCGTCTTCGGATGCCAACGTCGCCCGTAGCGCGCTTTGCCAAAGCCGCGCCGCCTCCAAAGCGGAAGGAGAAAGTGCATCGAATCGCTCGACCTGTCCGTTGACATCATGCGCGCTGGGGCCCACAGAGACGGCATCTCGCTCGACACCTTCCGCAGCCAAAGGCAAAACCGGTGCATCCGGAAGCTCGCAAGCGTAGTAACCGCGACGCGGCATTGAGCAAATATAGCCCTCGGCAAGCAACTGGCTATATGCATTCTCGATGGTAATGACACTGATTCCCAGATGACTGGCAAAGGCGCGCTTAGACGGAAGATGCTCCCCCGCCCCAATACGTCCAGCTACGATATCATCTCGAATTTGCTGGTAAACATACTCATAGAGCGATGCCTCGCCGCGTTTTTCCAAATTGTAGTCAAGCATGAGCATATCACCTGACCTTATTAAGTCATTCAATCTGGTATTAGTCTGACCTTGTTATTATCTCGAAAACTGAGTATTTCGCCATACCCAGCTCCCCGATAGGATGTTCCGTCAAGCAATGCACATGCCAACCAAGGGAGCAACCATGGCAGAACAGACCAGCAAGGCCGATCGCGTCAAACTCAATCGCGAGCTCGCACAGATGCTCAAGGGCGGCGTCATCATGGACGTCACCACGCCCGAGCAGGCACGCATCGCCGAAGAGGCAGGTGCCTGCGCCGTCATGGCACTCGAGCGCATCCCGGCCGACATCCGCGCCGCCGGCGGCGTGTCGCGCATGAGCGACCCCAAGATGATCAAGGGCATCCAAGAGGCCGTCTCCATCCCCGTCATGGCCAAGTGCCGCATCGGCCACATTGTCGAGGCGCAGGTCCTGCAGGCCATCGAGATCGATTACATCGACGAGTCCGAGGTTCTCTCCCCCGCCGATGACGTCTATCACATCGATAAGACCCAGTTTGACGTGCCGTTTGTCTGCGGCGCCCGTGATCTGGGCGAGGCGCTGCGCCGTGTTGCCGAAGGCGCCACGATGATTCGCACCAAGGGTGAGCCGGGTACGGGCGACGTCGTTCAGGCCGTGCGTCACATGCGCAAAATCCAAAAGCAGATCCGCGACGTAGTTGCCCTGCGCGATGACGAGCTCTTTGAGGCAGCCAAGCAACTGCAGGTTCCGGTCGAGCTGGTGCGCGAGGTCCATGCCACGGGTAAGCTTCCCGTCGTGAACTTTGCCGCTGGCGGCGTAGCGACCCCCGCCGACGCCGCACTGATGATGCAGCTGGGTGCCGAGGGCGTCTTTGTCGGCTCGGGCATCTTTAAGAGCGGCGACCCCGCCAAGCGCGCCGCCGCCATCGTCAAGGCCGTGGCAAACTTCACCGATGCCAAGCTCATCGCCGAGCTTTCGGAGGACCTGGGCGAGGCCATGGTGGGCATCAACGCCGACGAGATCGAGATTATCATGGAAGAGCGCGGGCGCTAGTCCAGCAGAAAGGATCGCACATGAGCGATTATGCAGACCAAACGGTCGCCGTGTTGGCGGTCCAAGGCGCTTTTGCCGAGCACGAGGCAAGGCTATCCGAGCTGGGCGCACGCTGTATTGAGCTAAGGCAGGCGGCTGATTTGAAGCAGGACTTTGACCGTCTGGTACTTCCCGGCGGCGAGTCTACCGTTCAAGGGAAGCTGCTTGATGAGCTGGGCATGCTCGAGGAGCTTCGCACCCGCATTGTTGAAGGCATGCCTGTATTGGGAACTTGCGCCGGCTTGATTCTGCTGGCGCGCGACCTTGCCGCCCACGACGATAAGGGAACGCCGCGCCTAGCAACCATGAACGTACTCGTTGAGCGCAACGCTTATGGCAGACAGCTCGGCAGTTTTCGCACCAAGGGCCAGGTGTCCGGCATCGACGGTGAAGTGCCATTAACATTTATCCGTGCACCCCGCATCGTCGAGGTCCACGGCGACGCCAAGGCCTTAGCGAAAGTCGACGGCCGTATCGTCGCCGCCCGCCAAGGCAACCAGCTCGGCGTAACCTTCCACCCCGAACTCGACGAAGACACCCGCCTCCACGAACTGTTCCTACAAATGTAGGCGGAGCAGAAACGAGCGTGGATTTTCGGACGCATAGCAAATGAGAGTGGATGATCTCCCACTTTGAGCTTGAATGCAGGCTCAAACCGGGAGATTATCCACTCTCATGCTATGTAGTCGTTGGGGACGTTCTTAAACGACTAGTCAGACAAGAACATCCCCCAACGACTACATTGCGATAGACGACCACGTTTGCCCAGATAAAACCGACCAAAATAAACCTGTCCCTTTTTGGCAGGTTTGAATCAAGGCAACGCCGATGTTTTGGCACCGACAGCGAGCGCCCACCAGAGCGAACAAATTGGCATGAAAAGAGGACGACATAGACCTTCTGGTCATGCCGTCCTCTTTGAATGACAAGTTGCCGCTCTGGTGGGCGCGCAGCGTCAATCAGAACCACCCTTAAAAAGGGTGGTTTGCTCTTAGGGTATAACCCACGGGCC
>CABQAK010000067.1 GCA_902462065.1 uncultured Collinsella sp. | reverse complement strand
GCGGCCGCGGCGGCCCGCGCTGCATGAGCATGCCCTTCTGGCGCGAGGACCTCTAAGTCTTTAACGTTCCGGTGCGGTCCCCCTACAACCGCACCGGTTTCGCCCGTCAAACGGGCAACACTATTACTTATGTAATTCATTTTTTCGAAAGGAAACGAACCATGGGTGTTAACCTCTCCGGCCGTAGCTTCCTCAAGCTCCTCGACCTCTCCACCGAGGAGATCGAGTACTTGCTCAAGCTTTCCAAGAACTTCAAGGACATGAAGCGCGCTGGCGTTCCGCACCGCTATCTCGAGGGCAAGAACATCGTTCTGCTCTTCCAGAAGACCTCCACTCGTACCCGCTGCGCCTTCGAGGTCGGCGGCATGGATCTGGGCATGGGCGTCACCTACCTCGATCCCGGTTCGTCGCAGATGGGCAAGAAGGAGTCCATCGAGGACACCGCCCGCGTTCTCGGCCGTATGTATGACGGCATCGAGTTCCGTGGCTTTGCCCAGGACGACGTCGAGGAGCTCGCTGCCAAGTCCGGCGTGCCCGTGTGGAACGGCCTGACCACCGAGTGGCACCCCACCCAGATGCTCGCCGACATCCTGACCGTCCAGGAGAACTTCAACTACGACATCAAGGGCAAGACCCTCGTCTTCATGGGCGACTGCAAGAACAATGTCGCTCGCTCCCTCATGGTTGTCTGCTCCAAGCTCGGCATGAACTTCGTGGCCTGCGGCCCCGAGGAGTGCATGCCCGCCGACGACGTCATCGAGGCCTGCAAGCCCATCGCCGAGGCCAACGGCTGCACCATCAAGCTGACCACCGACGTCAAGGACGGCGTCACCGGTGCCGACGTTATCTACACCGATGTGTGGGTCTCCATGGGCGAGCCCGACGAGGTCTGGGCCGAGCGCATCGCTCAGCTCACCCCGTATCGCGTTACCTCCGAGGTCATGGCTATGGCCAACCCGGGTGCCATCTTCCTGCACTGCCTGCCCAGCTTCCACGACACCAACACCACGATTGGCGCCGAGAAGTGCGAGCAGTTCGGCATCACCGAGCAGGAGGTCACCGACGAGGTCTTCGAGAGCCCCGCTTCCAAGGTCTTCGACGAGGCCGAGAACCGCATGCACACCATTAAGGCTGTCATGTACGCCACGCTCAAGTAAGAGCATCTAGCATCTCGCTCGGGGTGTATTACTGCGCACCCCGAGCGGTTTTATCTGGTAATAATCTCGCATCAAGCGGCAGGCACGGCACGGAAGAGCCGCTTCTGGCGAGATCAGTAAATGATTTATGAAGGGGGGATGAGAACTATGACTGAGACCGCTAAGAAAAAGCGCGGTATGCCTTCATCGTTCACCATTCTTCTTGCTCTGCTGGCAATTGTCGCAGTGATTACCGTTATCGTCTCCGGCACGTCCGGTGGCGCGGTTACTGCCGCCCGTCTGAGCGATTTCTGCACCGCCCCGATCCTGGGCTTCGCTGACGCTCTGCCCGTCTGCCTCTTCGTTATGATCCTGGGCGGCTTCCTCGGCATGATGACCGAGACCGGCGCCCTGGACAACGGCATCGCCGTCCTGGTGCAGAAGCTTAAGGGCAACGAGATTATGCTCATTCCCGTGCTGATGCTCATCTTCTCCCTCGGTGGTACCACCTATGGTATGTGCGAGGAGACCGTTCCCTTCTACGCCCTGCTCGCCGCTACCATGATGGCCGCTGGCTTCGACCCCATGGTCGGTGCCGCTACCGTCCTGCTCGGCGCTGGCTGCGGCTGCCTGGGCTCCACGGTTAACCCGTTCGCCGTCGGCGCTGCCGTCGACGCTCTGACCGGCGTTGGCATTGAGGTCAACCAGTCCATCATCATCGGCCTCGGTGCCGTCCTGTGGATTGTCACTACCGCTATGTCCATCTTCTTCGTGATGAGCTACGCCAAGAAGGTCAAGGCTGACAAGGGTTCCACCATCCTGTCGATGCAGGAGCTCAAGGACGCCGAAGAGGCTCACGGCAAGGCTGCTTCCGAGGTCCACAAGGAGGTCAAGCTCACCGGTCGTCAGAAGGGTGTTCTGATCGCCTTCGCCTTCACCTTCGTCGTCATGATCGTCGGCTTCATTCCGCTGGCCGACCTCAACGAGGGCGTCGCCAACTTCTTCGACGCCGGCGCTGTCTACGACGCCGACGGTAACGCCGTCGTCCAGGGCTGGTCTGCCCTGATCACCGGCCTGCCCATTGGCCAGTGGTACTTCGACGAGGCTTCCACCTGGTTCTTCCTCATGGCCGTCCTGATCGGTATCATCGGTGGCCTGTCCGAGAAGCAGATCGTCAACACCTTCATCACTGGCGCTGCCGACATGATGTCCGTTGTTCTCGTCATCGCCCTCGCCCGTGGTATCTCCGTCCTCATGGCTAACACCGGCCTCGATGTCTTCGTCCTCGACGCTGCCGCCAATGCCCTGGCTGGCCTGTCCGGCGTGATCTTCGCTCCCATGAGCTTCCTGGTCTACTTCGGCCTGTCCTTCCTGATCCCTTCGACCTCTGGTATGGCCACCGTCTCCATGCCCATCATGGGACCGCTGGCTGTTAAGCTCGGCTTCTCGCCCGAGGTCATGGTCATGATCTTCTCCGCCGCCATCGGTGTCGTGAACCTGTTCACCCCGACCTCCGGCGCCATCATGGGCGGTCTCGCCCTGGCCAAGATCGAGTGGACGACCTGGCTCAAGTTTGCCCTTAAGCTCATCGTCGCTCTCTCCGTCGTCTGCGCCGTCATCCTGACCGTCGCCTGCGTGCTGCTCTAAGTACCCAACGGGTACCCCACGGAAACCTTGACGATCCTGTAGAGGATCACCTGGTCATCGTCTGTCCGGTGGGGTCAACCCACCGGTAGACTCCTACCTTTAGCCCCCTCCCGTTCCGTGCGCGGGAGGGGGCGCACTTATGTTGCGCGGTTCTACGAACCGCGCAACCAGTCGACGCTGCGCGCCGCCCAGGACGACAATTTGTCATTCAAAAGGCAAGGCATGACCAAAAGGTCTATGCCTCGCCTTTTTCATGCCAACTTGTACGTCCTGGACGTCGCTCGCTGTCCGTCCTCTGCCTGCGGCGCTTTCCATTGTTGGTGCAGAGGGCGCTTTGCCTACTCTGGCGGGCTTTCGCTGGCTTATGCTCAACCTTCGACGTTTCCATTATTGATACAAAGGCAAGGTTTGTTTGAACCAAAAAGGGGAAGTTGCGGTGGAATCGTTCCTGTTTGGCCGTCTTGAGGGGTTAAACGGGAACTATTCCACCGCAACTTATCGATGACGTGTTTGGTTGGTGCCAGTTGATTGCTTGGGCGTTGGGGAGGGTCTGCTCCGTTATAATCGCCTAGAACATTAATTGGAAACGGGACGGGAGCCATACATGCGCCAGGGTTTCGACAATGCGAAGTATATCGAGCTGCAGGCTGCTCACATTAAGGAGCGCATCTCACAGTTTGGTGGCAAGCTCTATTTGGAGTTTGGCGGCAAGCTGTTCGATGACTATCATGCGAGCCGCGTGCTGCCGGGTTTTGAACCGGACAGCAAGTTCCGCATGCTCAAGAGCATCGCCGACGATGTCGAGGTTATCATCGCGATCAACGCGAACCATATCGAGAAAAACAAGGCTCGCGGTGACCTTGGCATTACCTATGACGAGGATGTGCTGCGCCTGGTTGACTTGTTCCGCGGCAACGGCTTTGCCGTCGCGGCTGTGGTCATCACCCAGTACGCCGGCCAGCCTGCTGCCGATGTGTTCCGCAACCGCCTGAACGCGCTCGGCATTCCTGCCAAGCTGCACTATCCCATCGAGGGCTACCCGCACGATGTCGATCTGATCGTGTCCGATGATGGCTACGGCAAGAACGAGTTTGTCGAGACCACCCGACCGCTCGTCGTGGTCACTGCCCCCGGTCCTGGCTCGGGCAAGCTTGCCACCTGCCTGTCTCAGCTCTATCACGAGCACAAGCATGGCACGGCCGCCGGCTATGCCAAATTCGAGACCTTCCCGGTTTGGAATCTGCCCCTTACGCATCCGGTCAACATTGCCTACGAGGCCGCCACGGCAGACCTCGATGACGCCAACATCATCGACTCCTTCCACCTTGAGGCCTACAACAAGACCACGGTCAACTACAACCGCGACGTCGAGGCCTTCCCGGTAGTCCGTGCCCTGATGGAAAAGATCCTGGGCAAGAGCCCCTACCAGAGCCCTACGGACATGGGCGTCAATATGGTTGGCTTTGCCATCACCGATGACGATGCCTGCCGCGACGCTTCCAAGATGGAGATCGTCCGCCGCTACTTTACCGCGGTCGAAAATGTGCGCCGTACCGGCGTGGGCGATGAGCAAGTCGACCGTCTCAAGATTATTATGAAGAAAGCCGGCATCGATAAGAACTACTCACCGGCGCGCTCGGCGGCCCTCACCAGGGAGCAGCTGACGGGCGGTCCCGTGGGTGCCATGGTCATGCCCGATGGCTCCGTGGTGACCGGTAAGACCTCCACGCGCCTGGGCGCCGCAAGTTCGCTCATTATGAACGCCCTCAAGCATGTCTCGGGCGTCGACCTTGAGCTCGAGGTCATTAGCGATGAAGCGATCGAGCCCATCAGCAAGCTCAAGACGCATTTCCTGGGCAGCAAAAACCCGCGCCTCCACACCGACGAGACGCTTATGGCGCTGTCGATCACCTCGGCCACGAGTGAGACGGCCGCTCGCGTCCTTTCGGGCCTGGAGCAGTTGCGCGGTTGCGATGCTTTCTTTAGCGTTATCATCTCGCCGACGGACGAGACGGTACTGCGCAAACTGGGTATCAACGTGTGCTGCGAGCCCAAGTTTGAGCGCCGTGGTTTCTTCCATCGCTAAGTTTGAAGCATCGCGGTAATTGCATTGCATTTTGGCCGTATCGGGTTAGCGCCCGGTACGGCTTTTTGATCAATAAAGCGCCTATTTCGGCGAAAAATAGCCGTTTACCTGCCTAGAAACAATTAGAGCGGTATACAATAACCGTAACTGTTTCATCCTTGGCGGGATGCCGCATGATGGATATTACCTGCCATCGTGAGGTGTGTCGGTCGCGCACGGCGCGTTAGATGCTCGTGCTCGGTTTGAGGAGGCTGCTATGGCGGGCAAGGGTCGTGCGAGTGTCAACGATATGAAGCGTGTCGAGGTGCTGGTGTTGATGGAGATCGACCAGCAAACCGAAGACAATGGCGGGCCGTATGGTTTCTCGCGCAAAACGCTTGCCGAACGCGTGGGGGTTTCGCCGTATCGTGCCCGCGCCGCAATCGATCGCTTGGATTCCGAAGGCATGATTGATGTCGTCTCGCGTTATAGCGACGACGGCGGTCAGCTTGCAAATGGCATTTGCCTCACCGAACGTGGCGAGTGGTATCTTGAGGGCGTCCGTACTGGCATGCTCGTTCAAGAAATGCTTGAGGACGAGGTTGCTGATCGATAGCAGCATGTAACCCTTGCCATAGCGACGCCGCCTGGGAAACCGGGCG
>CABQAK010000066.1 GCA_902462065.1 uncultured Collinsella sp. | reverse complement strand
ACGCCGCGCAGAAGGCCGCGACCGCGGCTGCCGAGAAAGTTGCCGAGGCAGTTGCCGATGCCAAGAACGCGGCAGGGGAGACGTCCGTCGCTAGCGAGCCCGTCACCGCCGCCGAGCCCGTAGCCGCCACCGCCGCCCACGCCCCCGAAGGCGCGATCTTCAACCCCGAGAACGCCCGTGGCAACCTGCACCTGGGCATCGACGTAGGCTCCACCACCGTTAAGCTCGCCGTGCTCAACGATGACAACCAGATCGTCTACGCCAAGTACCAGCGCCACCACACCGATGTCCGTGCCTGCGCCCGCGACCTGTTCGAGGGCGCTGCGACCGTGCTGCCGACGGCCCAGATGACCTGCGCCATTACCGGCTCGGGCGGCCTGCTGCTGTCCCAGTGGCTCGACCTGGAATTTGTCCAGGAGGTCATTGCCAGCAAACGCGCCGTCGAGACCCTTATCCCGGCCACCGATGTCGCCATCGAGCTGGGCGGCGAGGACGCCAAGATCATCTACTTTGATAACGGCATCGAGCAGCGCATGAACGGTACCTGCGCCGGCGGTACGGGCGCGTTCATCGACCAGATGGCAACCCTGCTGCACACCGACGCGAGCGGCCTCAATGAGCTCGCGGCCAACGCCACCACCATCTATCCCATCGCCAGCCGCTGCGGCGTCTTTGCCAAGACTGACGTACAACCGCTGCTCAACGAGGGAGCCCGCCCCGAGGACGTGGCCGCCTCCATCTTCCAGGCTGTCGTGACCCAGACCATCTCGGGCCTGGCGTGCGGCCGTCCCATCCGCGGCAACGTCGCCTTCCTGGGCGGCCCGCTGCAGTATCTCTCCGAGCTGCGCCACCGCTTCTACCTCACGCTCAATCTGGACGAGGAACACCGTATCGTGCCCCAAAACGCTCACCTGTTTGTGGCGAGCGGTGCCGCCATGGCGCACGAGTCCAATAAACTCAGCACGTTCCCGCAGCTCATCGAGGCCATCGATGCCCTGGGTGACACACAAGGTGCCGAGGTCGAGCGCCTAGATCCGCTCTTTGCCACTGACGATGATTTTGCCGAGTTCAAAACCCGCCACGACACCGAGGTCGTCCCCAAGGGCAAGCTCGAAGGCTACACCGGCCGCGTGTTCATCGGCATCGACGCCGGTTCCACCACCATGAAGGCCGCGCTCGTGGGCGAGGACGGTCAGCTGCTGCACACCTGGTACGGCAACAACAACGGCGACATCCTGGGCACGGCCAAGGTCATCATGGCCGATTTCTACAACCACATCCCCGAGGGCTGCACCATCGGTCACGTGACCACCACCGGTTATGGTGAGGCCCTGCTCATCGAGGCCCTCAAGGCCGACTCCGGCGAGATCGAGACCGTCGCGCACCTGCGCGGCGCCAAGGCGTTCCTGCCCGGCGTCGAGTTTATTCTGGACATTGGCGGCCAGGACATGAAGTGCCTGCGCGTCAAGGACGGCGTTATCGAGCACATCATGCTCAACGAGGCCTGCTCGTCGGGCTGCGGCAGCTTTATCGAGAGTTTCGCCGTGTCTATGAACATGGACGTGCGCGCGTTCGCCGACGCCGCCATCCATGCCAAGGCCCCGGTCGACCTGGGCAGCCGCTGCACGGTCTTTATGAACTCGCGCGTCAAGCAGGCACAAAAGGAAGGCGCCACGGTGGGCGACATCGCGGCCGGCCTGTCCTATTCCGTCATCAAGAACGCCCTGTTCAAGGTCATTAAGCTGCGCGACCCCAAGGAGATCGGCAGCCAGGTGATCGTCCAGGGCGGCACCTTTATGTCCGACGCCACGCTGCGTGCGTTTGAGCAGCTCACCGGCGTTCATGCTGTGCGCCCCGACATCGCCGGCTGCATGGGCGCCTATGGTGCGGCCTTGCTCGCCCGCGATCGCGCTGGCGCCGACGGCACCTCGACCATCCTTTCGGCCGAGGACATCGCGCACCTTACCGTGACGCAAAAGCACGTCCGCTGCGGTCGCTGCTCTAACAACTGCCAGCTTACCGTCAACGACTTTGGCGGCGGTAGGCGCTTTATCACCGGCAACCGCTGCGAGAAGGGCGCCGGCCACAAAAAGCAGAAGACCGAGGCCCCCAACCTCTTCAAAAAGAAAAACGAGCTGCTCTTTAACCGCGAGGTCCTGAGTCCCGACGAGGCCCCGCGCGGCACCGTGGGTATCCCGCGCGCACTCAACATGTACGAGAACTACCCCTTCTGGCACGCGTTCTTTACGCGCTTGGGCTTTAGCGTGCAGTTGTCCGACCAGTCGAGCAAAAAGACCTACCAGGCGGGCATCGAGTCCATGCCGTCCGAGAGCGTGTGCTATCCGGCCAAGATGAGCCACGGCCACGTGATGAACCTCATCGACCGTGACGTCGACTTCATCTGGATGCCGTGCGTGCGCTGGGAGCGCAAGGAGGATCCGACCGCCGGCAACTGTTACAACTGCCCCATCGTCATGAGCTACCCCACGGCGTTGGCGCTCAACATCGACGAGATCCGCGAGCAGAACATCGAGTTCTTGTATCCGTTTGTGCCGTATCACGACAAGACCGAGCTCAAGCGCCGTCTGTACCAGGTGCTCGCTGTTGACCGCGTGGCCGATGCCCAAGCCGGTCGCGGCCGCGTGCGCGGTCCTAAAATCACGCGCTCCGAGATCGATGCCGCTGTCAACGCTGCTTTTGAGGCCGATGCGCGCTTCCACGAGGATATCCAGACCATGGGCGAGGAGGCCCTTAAGTGGGTCGAGGACCACGGCGGCCACGGCATCGTACTCGCCGGCCGTCCCTACCATAACGACCCCGAGATCAACCATGCCCTGCCCGAGCTTATCTCGAGCTTTGGCTTTGCGGTCTTTACCGAGGATTCGCTCGCGCATCTGGTGAAGCCCGAGCGTCCGATTCGCGTCGTCGACCAGTGGATGTACCACAGCCGCCTGTACGCCGTCGCCCGTTTTGTGACGATGCGCAACGACCTGGACCTGATTCAGCTCAACTCTTTCGGCTGCGGTCTCGATGCCCTGACTACCGACCAGGTGCAGGAGATCCTGGAGGCCAGCGGCAAGATCTACACCGTGCTCAAGATCGACGAGGTGTCCAACCTGGGCGCCGCGCGCATCCGCATCCGCTCGCTCATGGCTGCGCTCAAGGACCAGGAGGCCGAGCGCCTGGCCGAGGCCACGGCCGCGGGCGAGGCCTACGAGCAGGGCGATGCTGCGCCGGTGGCTCCCTCCACGGATGCCCCCGCGTTCGCGAGCCGTAAGTACACGTTCGAGGCGCAGCGCGAGAGTGCTTCGACCGCGTGGCCCAAGGTGCCCTTTACCGAGCAGATGCGCGACGAGGGCTACACCATCCTGTGCCCGCAGATGGCGCCAATCCACTTTGACCTGGTCAAAGAGGTGTTCCGCGGTGCTGGCTATAACTTGGAACTGCTGCCCTCGACCGACCACGATGCCGTCGAGGCCGGCCTGCGCTATGTGAACAACGACATTTGCTACCCGTCCATTTTGGTGACCGGCCAGATTATGGAGGCCATCGAGAGCGGTCGGTACGACCTGTCCAAGACGGCCGTGGTCATCAGCCAGACTGGCGGCGGCTGCCGTGCCACCAACTACATCGCGCTCATCCGCAAGGCCCTGCGCGAGAGCGGCCACCCCGAGATCCCGGTGATCTCGCTTTCGGCCGTGGCGCTGGGCGAGGACAACCCCGGCTTTAAGATTACGCCGGCGCTGCTTAAGCAGGCCGTGTACGCGGTGCTCTTTGGCGACGTGATGATGCAGATGCTCTACCGCTGCCGCCCGTACGAGGCCACGCCCGGTGCCGCCAATGCGCTCTACGAGGAGTACATGGCGCGCGCCCGCAAGCTGGCGCCTAAGTTCAACAGGCATAACTACACCAAGCTTGCTCGCGAGGCCATCCGCGCGTTCGACACCATGCCGCTCGTGGGCGAGGGTACCAAGCCGCGCGTGGGCGTGGTTGGCGAGATCTTGGTCAAGTTCCACCCCACAGCCAACAACCACGTGGTCGACGTTATCGAGCGCGAGGGCTGCGAGGCCGTGGTGCCGGGCCTGCTCGACTTCTTCCTGTACTCCATGAGCAACGCCGAGCTTCAAAAAGACGAGCTGGGAAGCTCTGCCACGGCGCGCGCTAGCATGCAGGCGCTCATTAAGCTGGTGGACTGGATGCGCACGCCGGTGGAGGAGATGCTCGAAAAGTCCCGCCGCTTTGAGGCACCCGAGCGCATCGGCACCATGGCGGACAAAGCCCGCACGGTGCTTTCGGTGTGCAACAACATGGGCGAGGGTTGGCTGCTCACGGCCGAAATGCTCGATCTGATTGACCACGGCGCGCCCAACATCATCTGCACGCAGCCCTTCGCGTGCCTGCCCAACCACGTGGTGGGCAAGGCCGTCATCAAGGAGCTGCGCCGCCAGCACCCCGAGAGCAACATCGTCGCGGTGGACTATGATCCTGGTGCGTCTGAGGTCAACCAGCTCAACCGTATTAAGCTCATGATCAGCGTGGCGAAGGAAAACATGCGCGCCGGCAAGGGCTTTAAGCTTGAGAAGGTGGCGCCGCTCGCGATGGATGAGGTCACCGGCCAGATGCGTGCCCACGATGGCTGCGTGAGCTGTGACTCGGTGAGCGAGGAGGCCGTGACATCGGTCGCCAAGCGCCTGGGCCGCGGCATTAAGAAGTAACTGGCCTGCTTTGGGCTAGATATGAGACAAACGGGTGGCAGCCGTACCGGCTACCACCCGTTTTTGCTGGACATATGTTGCGTAAATCGTTTTGTCGCAGCCTTCTGTGCACTTGAATTTCGGAAGTGCGGGGAAAAACGCGAACCTCCTGAGCACACCGCCTTTTTAGACTCTCGCGACCTGCGGTTTTGTTGTAAAAAAGCCGGTCTGGTCGGCGAACCCCGATTTTTCCCCGCACTTCCGAAAACAGCGGTTCAGCAGCGCCAAAAAATGCCCTCAAAATCGAGAGTTAATGAACAGGTGTAGCCGTTCGCCGCAAATTACCGTCCGTTTATAGAACCCACCCCCCAGCGCGCAGTCCCCTTACGGTTGAATAAATACACATCTATGGAATTACGTAAGAGAGGACTGTCCCTATGAGCTACAAGACCGTTTGCGTTGCCGGCGGCGGCGTGCTGGGAAGCCAGATTGCCTTCCAGGCTGCTTATTGCGGCTTTGATGTAACCATTTGGCTGCGCAGCGAGGGCAGCATCGGCCGCACCCAGCCCAAGATCGACCATGTGCGCGAGGAATACATCGCAGCCATCGAGGGCATGGCGGACGGTACGGGCGAGTGGTGCGCCGGTATCGCCGATAGCGGCAAGCCCTTCGACAAAGAGGCGGCACTCGCCGCCGTTGAGCGTGCCTACTCCACGCTCAAGCTGGAGCTCGATCTTGCCAAGGCAGTGGCCGACGCCGACTTGGTCATCGAGTCTATGGCTGAGGACACTCAGGCAAAGATCGACTTCTACAAGAAGCTCGCCCCGGTTCTCCCACAAAAGACCGTCGTCGTAACGAACTCCTCTACGCTGCTGCCGAGCACCTTTGCCAAGTACACTGGTCGCCCCGAGAAGTACCTATCGCTGCACTTTGCCAACTCCATCTGGAAGAACAACATGACCGAGGTTATGGCCCAGGACCAAACCGACAAGCGCTACTTCGACGAGCTCGTCGACTTCGCCAACGACATCCGCATGCTGGCGCTTCCCGTCAACAAGGAAAAGAACGGCTACCTGCTCAACTCCATGCTGGTGCCGTGGCTGCTTTCGGGCCTTGGCCTGTATGTCTCGGGCGTGAGTGACCCCAAGAGCATCGACCTCGCATGGACGCGCGGCACTGGCGCGCCCAAAGGTCCGTTCCGCGTGTTCGACACGGTGGGCATCCAGACGGCCTACAACATCGTCATGCAGTATCAGAAGGTTCCGGGCCTGGTGAGCCCGCTGCTCAAGAAGATGATGATGCCCTACAACTTTAAGGCTATGGCCTCCGTCCTCAAGAAAATGCTCGACGAAGGTAAGCTGGGCGAAAGCTCGGGCGAGGGCTTCTTCAAGTACTAAATAATGATCCCTCGGGGACGGAGGAGAACGGATCATTGCATTCCTGCGCCCCCTGTGCGTCTTGCGGCTAACAACTCCGGCTGCCGCGAGCCTAAGCTAGCCTTAAGGGGCGTTTGCTAAGCTGCGAGTCACAATTGGACAGAGCTTGGCAAGCGCCCTGGAATATGAAGGAAACGGCAGCGATGGAATTCTTCGATGGTGACGACATGGGATCGAGTAACGAAGGCGGCTGGCCGCTCACGCGCCGTGCTGCCCTTGCGGGCACGGCGGCGGGCGCGTTGGCGCTGGCGGGCGCGGGACTTG
>CABQAK010000065.1 GCA_902462065.1 uncultured Collinsella sp. | reverse complement strand
GAGCCGGTGCGGGGGCGGGAGCCGGAGCCGGCTGCGGAGCGGCCTGCTGCTGTGCCTGGCCGGCGGCGAACAGCTGGCTGGCGTTCATGCCGCCCATGCCACCTGCCATGCCCATGCCCATAAAGCCTGCCATCGCGCCGTTGGGGTTGGCGGCTGCCGCGCGCATTGCGTCGCTCTGGGCGCTGGCAATGTTGGCTGCCGCCATGGTGGGGTCGCGCATGACCGCGGCTTTCTGCAGGTCTTTGATCATCTGCTCGTCCTCTTGCGAGGCGGCGATGGAGTTGACGCCAAAGCTCACGATCTCGACGCCGCGCAGGTCACGCCAGTCGGCAGAGAGGACCTCGTTGAGCGCGCGGGCGAGCTCGGTGGTGTGGCCGGGGATGGCGCTGTAGCGGATGCCCATCTCCGAGATCTTGGCAAAGGCGGGCTGCAGGGCGGTGAGCAGCTCGGACTTAAGCTGGCTGTCGATCTTGTCGCGCGTATAGCTATCGGTCACGTTGCCGCACACGTTGGTGTAGAACAGCAGCGGGTTGGTGATGCGGTACGAATACTCGCCGTTGCAGCGCACGGAGATGTCGACGTCCAGACCGATGTTGTTATCGACCACGCGGAAGGGCACGGGCGAGGCGGTGCCGTACTTGTTGCCGATGATCTCCTTGGTGTTGATGAAGTAGACACGCTGGTCCTTGCCCGCGTCGCCGCCAAAGGTAAAGCGGCTGCCGATATTGGCGAAGGTCTCCTTGATGGAATCGCCCAGGTTGCCGCTAAAGACGCTCGGCTCGCTGCCGGTATCGAAGACGAACTCACCGGGCTCCAGCGCGACTTCGATGATCTTGCCGTTTTGCACCACGAGCATGCCCTGTCCGTCGTTGACGGCGATGACCGAGCCGTTGGAGATGACGTTGTCCTCGCCGCGCGTGTTGGAGCTGCGGCCACCGGTACGTTTGCTGCCCTTGCAGGCCAAGACGTCAGCAGGCATCGATTCGCAGTAGATAAATTCCTTCCACTGGTCGGCCATGACGCCGCCGGCAGCTCCCAATCCAGCTTTCAAGAGTCCCATGGTGATCTTCCTTTCTCGTCAAAGGCCGGGTGGTATTGGTTGGATTGCTTAGTCGTCCTTGTCGTCTTTCATGACAACGGTGGTCTCGGTATGGCTGAAGGTGTCGTGTTTCTCGGTCAGGTCGAGCTCGCCACAATACTCATCGGCATGGGTTGCTTCGTTGGCCGTCTTGAGCTGGCCTACCAGTAGCACGTCTCCGATAATCACGATGATCAGCGGCGCGATGATATTGATGAGGATGCCCTCGATATCAAAGGTGAGGTAATCCGGATCGAAGGCGTATTCCCCCATAAAGAGAATCTGGGAGAGGATAAATCCGATCATAAAGAACAGCACCGAGGCGATGGCGAGCTTGGGCTTGGAGCAGGGGAGCTCGCCGACCAAGCGGCCGGTCTGGCCGTTCATGGCAAACAGGTAGCTCTTGCCGTTCCACGAGGTGGAGAGCATCCAGACGGGGAACAGGGCGTAGTCGCTGTCTTCCCAGGTGTAGTCGAGCTGCTTGCTTTCGACCGTGGCATCGTCGTATTCGTCGACGACGGTCTCGCGCAGGGCCGAGATCGTGCTTTCTTCCATACGGCGCTCGGCGCGCGCCTTGCAGGTCTCGCAGTCCTCGTCGTAACGGTTGGCGATGTAGCCGGGCATATATGCGACCGAGAACGGACGCAGTGCGTCGTAGTCAAACGGCTCGATGGCGTCCATGTGGCCGTCGGGCATCTTGGACGATCCGTCGACGGGCACGCGCTTAAACGAGATATTGCCCTTGCGATAGGCATCGTAGTGGTCGGTGGTCGTGACGGTGCGATCGGATTCCTCGGTCACGGTCTCGTTGGTCGCGTCAAAGCACACTTCGCCGTCAACGCGGGCGCCGTAGAGCCAAAACGGCACGTAGACACCTTGGACCTCGTCGATGTGGTTGCCGGTGACAAAGCTCTTGGGCAGCAAGATCTTGCCCTTGTAGTGCTCCTTGAGTGCGGCCGTGACGTCGTTGCGCCCGAGCTTAAACGGAATCACCAGGTCGGGCGAGAAGTCGCCCGAGAGCTGACCGGGCGCCACGGCGGAGTTGCCGCAGTACGGGCAGGTGGTGACGGCGACGGTGCCGTCGGACACGAGCTCGGCGCCGCACGACGAGCAGATGTAGCCGGCGTTTTGGGCAAGCTCCTGCACCGCGTCGTCGGCGACGGGCTTGGGCGTTGCGGCTGCCGCATCGGCTTTGGCGTCGGCCTTGTCCTGGCGCTCGCGATAGAGGGCCTCGACTTCTTCGACTTCAAAGCGCGAGTCGCAGTAGTCGCAGACGAGCTTTTGCTCGGCGCTTGCAAAATGCAAGGGGCCACCGCAGGCAGGGCACTGATAGTTAACGCTCTCGAAGGCCATGATCGGTCCTTTCCGTGCCGGGGGCTATGCGCCGATGGCGCCGCCGCAGTATTCGCAGCGCCCGCTGGCATCGGGAATGGTGGTGGCTCCGCAGAAGGGGCAGGTCACCGCGGTCTTGGGGGCCTTGGCGGCCACGACGCTGTCGCGCGTCTCCTGGCGCAGCTGCACCAGCGCATCGCGGACCTCGGTTGCCTGGCGCTTGGCCTCGCGGTATTCGATGGAGCCGCGCTGATCGATGGTGGAGTCGTTCACGCGCAGGTTGATCTCGGTAAAGTACGGCGTGTTGACATGGATGGTCAGATTAAAGTCGTAATCCAGGTCGTAGCGCGGCGGGTTGTAGCTCTCGCGCTCGCCGTCCTTGGTCTCGCGATAGATCTCGGTGCGTTGCTCGTCGATATCCATATCGCAGCCGAGTACCTGCGAGAACTCGATGATGTCGGGATTGGCGTCGCGCCAGCGGCTCTGCGAAGTGATGATCAGCAGGCCCGCGTCCTCATCGAGCATAATATTGGTGCGCCCGGCAGAAAGCGTGCGCGTGGGGTTGAACGAAGACAGGCGCTCGGCGTTGGCCTCGCGGTAGGCGAGTTGCTCACGGATATCGTCCGCGGTGCTGGAGCGATAGCCGTGAAAGTAGGGGGAGAGCTTGCCGGCGCACTCTTTGCACAGGTAGCCTTCATTGATTTTTGTCTTACCTAGAAGTCCCAGCTCGGTACCGCAAATCGCGCACTCTTTCTTCTCGAACATCTTGTCAAAGAAGCCCATGGCTGCCTCCCATCAACAGGTAGCGTGTGTCACTTTTGATGATGGGGGAGTGTGCGATCTTTCACGATACCCAGACGGCTCAACGAGTCTCCACAACTGGGACACATGGCCCATTTTTGACTAGTTATTGGGGACGTTCTTAAACGACTAGTCGCGGGGGACACTCTTCGGCCACTCATTGGGGACGTACTTAAATGAGTGGTAGTTGGAGACACTCCTGGCCGAGCTAGAGATCGCGCGCGTCCCTTCTGGTCCATGCGGCTCAAAATCGCGGCGTGATGTGGACGGCTGGGGTCGAATTGGCAACATTTCGAGCCTGGCTTCGATATTGAGACTGGTTCTTTATTAAAATGGAATTCCAGACAATTGAGCGGCCGGGGGTTAACCATGGGGGGGGGCATCGGAGACACAACCGCATATTTGCGTCGGGGCATTCGGGAGATTATATGCCTGGCGCTGTTCTTCTTCACGTTTTTGGCGTGCGAGTATCTCTTTGATGTGCGCATAGCCGAGTTCGTGCTATCGAGTGAGGTCGTCATCTACGAGAGCATCGTTGTCGGCGCGAGCGTGATTGGCTTTTTCGTGCGCCCATTTCTGTACTATCGCCATCCCCAGGCGATCGATGCGACGAGCGATATTACAGGCGTGCTGTTGGTATCGGCGTTGCTGCTGATGATTATGGCAGTGCGGTTTGAGGTGGTAATTGCCGGCGGCCTGGTGGCGTGCTGCGCCCTGGGCTATTGCGGATCGACCGCCCATGCCAATCTTGCGCGGCGTTTTGCGCAGACGCCCTGCCTGGCGCGTGCCGTGGCGGTTTCCTATGCTGCGGGCATTTTGGTGCAGGTGCTCAACCATATGGTGATGCCTGCGGGCATTCCCCAGCAGTCTGTTCTCATTGCCTGCGCGATTGCGCTGGTGGGGCTGCTTCACGGTGCCCGCCGCGCTAAATTGCGTGATGAGCCTGCGCTCGAGTTCGAGGTCGAGATTGCCGAGCTATCGGTCGATGCGTCGGAGCGTGGCGCCAGGTGGCACGATGACCCCGAGGCAAAGGCGGCCTTTCAGGGTGCCGTGGTGCGTCTGACGGTGGCGACCGCTTGCCTCACCGGCGTGTTCGCAGCCCTCAATGCCGGCCTTACGACCTCGCATGCCGCTGGCGCTATCGATCTGGGCGACTGGCCGCGCTTGTTGCTGGTTGTGAGCGCCCTTGCCGCCGGCGTCCTGTATGACCTGCGTGGGCGTTCGTATATGAATATCATCATGACGTGCGCCGCCATGCTGTCCACGCTCTCGTTCTTTGTGCTTATCACCGATGGCAACGGTGGCAACACGCTTGTCGCCACGATTATCTTTTACCTTGGCACGGGCTTTTTCGTGGTGTTCTTCACCGCGAAGTTCGCCGCGATTTCGATGTATGCCCGCTGGGCGTATCTGTGGCCGTGCATAGGCCGTGTTATCAACAATGTTTGCTCGATACTCGTGACGGCTCCGGCGGTGGCGATTATCTCGAGTCAAAACGTGCTGGCGGCAGTGAGCGTCGTGCTCGTGCTGTTTGTCGGCATCGCGATTTCGCTGTTAGGACAGTTTGGACAAGACGGTGAGGGCGAGGCGACGCACAGCGGGCTGGCGCTTGCCACCGACGATCTTGGCGTGAGCTGTGAGCCCGGCCAGGCCGACACGGTGCCCCTGGAGGCGCCGGAGCTTTCGTTTGACGATCGGCTCGATGGCTTCGTTGCCGCCTTTGGGCTCACCAAGCGCGAGCGCGATGTTCTGGAGGCACTGGTCGTTTCGGACGACAGCGTGCAGGACGTGGCAGCGGCACTCTTCCTTTCGCGCTCCACGCTCTATCGCCACATCGCTTCGATCAACAAAAAGACCGGTGCCTCCTCGCGCGTAGCCCTCATCAACTTCTTCTGGTCCTGGACACCCCAAGACTAGCTAACCACCACAAAGGGGACAGGCACCTTTGTGGTGGTTTTTTACCTGCAAAAATATGAATATGAGACATTTGTCACCTGCCGTTTTGGTGCTCAAAGGCATATGAATGTGATGCTGAGCAGAGCAGAACGGAGGGGGTGCACCTATGGCGTCTCGGGGTTGCGCGTCTAATAAAACTGCGGGCGCGCTTATCGCCGTGGTGGTCTTTGCCGCGGCGGTGACAATCATGCGAGTTTACGTTGCCGGCGACCATGGCGCTCAAGGAAAGACTGCCGCGCAAGTGTCGCTCAACGATTGCGCTGCCGTTCCGGTGGCGGTCAAGCTTATCGAGGACGGGGAGGCGCGGACGGTCTATGAGACCGACGATGCTGAACTGGTCGCATCGACTTTTGCCGCGCTCGATGGCTGCACCGTGGGGGATGCGGTGGATGAGCGGATGAGCGATGCCGGTCGAACGCTCGTCTTTGTCTATACGGATGGCTCGGAGCAATCGGTAGAACTTGAGGGCAAAAACATCGTTCTCGATAAGACGGCGTACCGACTTAACGGTGCCGATGAGTTATGGCGGCAGCTTGCCGCGATCAAAAACAGCTAACGAAATTGGGGATGTACGGGATGAGTGACTTGAGATTCTGCCCGGCGTGTGGGGCGCAGCTGCCTCGGGTCGCCGGCGTGCCGGTGCGATTTTGCCCGGGGTGCGGCGTCCGACTTGAGGACGTTGTGAGCTACTCGGGCGCCGTGGGGGCTACAGATGGGGCGACTGCCGATGACGATGCGGACGAAGGCGGCGACCCGAGCGTGGACGCGCCGGCCGATGCGCCGGTGGAGACTGCCGGCGTCGCGTCGTCGTCTCGTGACGCGGCCACGACGGATACGCCTCACATCGGTGACCTTGAGCTTCATGCCGCATGCGATACCTCTGGCGGCCAGGCACTCGCGCAGGTGGCGCTGCCGCGGGGCTGGCATATCGAAGAGGCGCATCTTGAGCGCAGCGGCAGTTTCGACTGCCCGATTTCGGTTGGCGTGACGGCGGCGGGTCCGATGGGTGAGCGGGTTATGTACCGCTCCGAGCTCTGCTACGTGGATGCGGGCGCCGTTGCCAAGCGTATCCCCACGCAAACCGAACGCAAGGTGTTTGTGCACGTGGAGTCAGCTTGCGACGAGCTGGCTCAGGCCTGTGCAGCACGGCTGGGCGCGCGGGCAGAGGTTGTTGCCGAGCAACCGTACCCATCGAGCGCGGCGCTCGATATCGAGCGCGAGCGTGCCTGCGTAAAGCGCGAGGCGGCAAACGACTTTGCGATTCAGGGCTTTTCGATGGAGCCGAGCAATGTGATCTATGAGTGCCGCATGCGTCGATATCGGCTCACGGGCGCTCCGGTGCCCACCGAGCTCGCGGTGGCGGCCAAAGTCGAGGGCTATATGTTTTCAATCGGCGGCGTCGCGGGCTCTATGGGTAAAGGCATTGCCGCTGGGGCCGAGGCGCTGCTGGGCGCGGGCCTTTCGAGCGGGCTGATCGGCGGTGTTTTGGGCAAGCGCCTGCGCGAGCGCCAGGCGGCGGCAG
>CABQAK010000064.1 GCA_902462065.1 uncultured Collinsella sp. | reverse complement strand
GCAAAAGTGGCGTCTGGTGACTAACCTGTTTACCTTCCCGATCTTTATGTTCAGCTATATCCCCATCACGGTGGCCGCGTTGTTCCTGAAGGTCGACTGGGTGCCGACGCAGCACGCCGTCAACGTTACCCTTGACGAGGTCATGCAAGGCGCCAAATAACCACCACCAAAACCACCGCAAAGGGGACAGGCACCTTTGTGGTGGTTTTTGCTTTTGCGATGCAGCTCGAGGAGGCGTCCGATGGTCTATATCCCGTTTTGGATTTGCATCTTTGCCGGCATGGCAATTGATGCCCGAGAGCGACGGTTTCCCAATGGGCTTGCCGGCGCATGTGCCGTGGCGGCGTTGGCGGGTGTTTGGCTCGACCTCGGTTTGAACACAGCGCTTGACCACGCGGGTCTTGCCGTCATTGTGTATCTTGCTCTCGTGCTGACTGAGTCCCTCTGGCGTCGTCTTCGCCAAATCCCGGGCATCGGCATGGGGGATGCCAAGGCGCTCTTCGCGCTTTGCACGCTCGACCCTATGGGTGGCATCGTGGCATTTGCCGTCGCACTCCTGGCCCTGGCCCTCTCCTGTCTCTTCACAAAATCGCGCTCCCTGCCATTGCTCCCGTTTTTAGTGCCGATTTTTGCCATAATCGAGGTCGTGGGCTGCACTTTGTAACCGATTGCGCATCCTTCTTAAGGAGCATGCCATGGCAACTATTCAAGAAACGGCCGTCATTAAGGCGCGCATGGACCGTATTCCCTCGGCGTTGTCGCCCGAACTTGTCAAGCGCATTGCCACCGATCGTGCTTCGGGCTATGTTAACCCGTATCGTTGCAACGACGATCAGGTCATTCGTCGTATTGATCGCGCTGCCGACAAAGGCACGCTTATGCGTCCGGCATTTATGCGCGATACCGAAAAGATTCTTCATCTTCCTGCGTACACGCGTTATGCAGGCAAAACGCAGGTCTTTAGCTTCCGTAGCAATGATGATCTGTCGCGCCGCGGTTTGCACGTGCAGCTTGTCTCGCGCATTGCGCGCGATATCGGTCGCGCCCTGGGGCTCAACTGCGATCTGATCGAGGCGATTGGCCTGGGCCACGACTTGGGACACACGCCCTTTGGCCATGCCGGTGAGCGATTCCTCAATGATATTTACCACGAGCGCACGGGTCGTTACTTTTTCCATAACGTGCAGTCGGTCCGTGTGCTCGATGCGCTGTACGGCCGTAACGTGTCGCTTCAGACGCTCGATGGCGTGCTATGCCACAACGGCGAATATGAGCAGCGTGTGTTTGAGCTCTCGGACATGGGCTCCTTTGACCAGTTCGATCAGACGGTTGAGGACTGTATCGCCACGGGCTATAGCGCGATTGAGCACCTGCGTCCCATGACGCTCGAGGGCTGCGTCGTTCGCATCTCGGATATTCTTGCCTACGTCGGTCGTGACCGTCAGGATGCGATCGCGGCGGGCCTGCTGTCACCCGACGCCTTTGACGATGACCTTGGCGGTGCATACAACAGCTGGATCCTTACGCATGCCTCCATCGATATCGTGGAGCATAGCTATGGTAAGCCGCGCATCGAGATGAGCGAGGACCTGTTTGAGGAGATCCGCCGGGCCAAGCGCGAGAACTACGAGAAGATCTATAGCAAGGGCGGTATCGAAGGCGACTCCGAGGCGGAGCTGCGCGAAGCCTTCGAAAAGCTTTACGACCGTTGCCTGCAGGATATAAACGAAGGTGACGAGTCCTCGTATATCTTTAAACACCACATTTCTCGCATCGAGCAGCAGCTTTCCTACTACGATCGCGCCTATGCCTGGCAGGACGACAAGGATCAAGCCGTGGTGGATTATATCGCGAGCATGACGGACGGTTATTTCTGCGAACTGACGAGCAAGCTGTTCCCGGGTCTAAAGTTTCCGCATCGTACCTATATTAACGAACGGTAGTTCGTATTAATTCGGTATACTGTTAGTGGAAAACGTATTTGATTAATACACGGGATGGCTATGGACGACCTTTTTTCTGCTTCGACGCGCGAGCGTTCCTTTCAGAATGCGCCGCTTGCGGTGCGCATGCGCCCCAATTCGCTCGACGAGTACGTGGGCCAGCAAAAGGCCGTCGGTAAGGGTTCATGGCTGCGTGCCGCGATCGAGCACGACGTGCTTTCGAGCGTGATTCTGTACGGGCCTGCCGGTACGGGCAAGACGACGCTGGCCCACATTATCGCCAACCATACCAAGAGCGAGTTTGTCGAGGTCAGCGCCGTCACGGGTACCGTGAAGGACCTGCGTCGTGTAATTGATGAGGCCAAGACGCGCCTGAATACGTACGACCGCCGCACCATTCTATTCATCGATGAGATTCACCGCTTCTCTAAGTCGCAGCAGGATGCCTTGCTGCATGCAGTTGAGAACCGTACCGTCATTATGATTGGCGCTACGACAGAGAACCCGTACTTCGAGGTCAACTCGGCACTGCTCTCACGTGGTCGCGTCGTGGAGCTTGAGCATCTGAAGGATGAGGATATCGCCACGCTTATTGAACGTGCGCTTGAGGCACCGCAGGGTTTGAACGGTAAGTTCTCGGCCGATGAGGATACGGTCAAGACCATTTGCACGCTGGCAGCGGGTGACGCTCGCTCGGCGCTCACGACGCTTGAGCTTGCGAGCGAGATTGCCGTCACGCGTCCCGATACCGAGGGAACGCCAGCGCCTGCGGCGGGGGAGCGCTATCCCATCACCGTGGATGACGTGAAGATCGCCAACCCGCGTCGCGGCTTTACGTATGACAAAAACGGCGACATGCACTACGACATCATCAGTGCGTTTATTAAGTCTATGCGCGGTAGCGACCCCGATGCCACGATCTATTGGCTCGCGCGCATGATCGATGCTGGGGAGGATCCTAAGTTTATCGCTCGCCGCATTATGATTCACGCTTCTGAGGATGTTGGCAACGCCGACCCGCAGGCGCTTTTGGTGGCGCATGCTGCCTTTAAATCTGCTGAAGTTATTGGCTATCCTGAATGTCGCATTAACCTTGCACAAGCTGCGCTCTATGTGTGCTTGGCTCCCAAGTCCAATGCGTGCGAGGCCTCGATCGATGCGGCGCTAGCCGATATCCACAGCAGTGGTCTTCGCGAGGTGCCCAGCTACCTGCGCGATCGCCATCGCCCGGGCAGCGATGAATACGGTGTGTATAAGTATCCGCACGATTATCCCGAAGGCTGGGTCGATCAGCGCTATTTGCCCGAAGGCTTGGAACGCGGTGCATTTTGGCAGCCTGCCGGCCGCGGTTGGGAAGAATGGCGCGTAGAGCAAAGTGAACGCGACCGCAGCGGGAATGCACCGAAGTAGCTGCTGATAATTTTGTCCCACGTTGCTGCTCATGGCATGTTCGGTCCCCTTTGGGGTACCATGGAAACCGTCTGTATATCGATTCCTTTGGGAGGCTTGTATGAGTCCCATTCAAATCGCCCTGCTGCTGCTCGCTGTTGCCGGCGTGTGGGCCATCGTTGAGCTCGCGCTTACCCTGCGCAAGACCCGCACCGTTGTCGACTCGCTCGATAAGACCGTTAACGACCTCAACAACACCATCGCCGAGGCTCAGCCTGTGGTGGCAAAGCTCGATGGCGCTGTCGATGAGCTTACGCCGGCGCTTGCCCAGATGGAGCCGCTGCTTAAGTCGAGCAAGACGGCAGTTGATGCCCTTACCTCCAATCTCGTAGAGGTCGAAGCCGTGGTTCGCGACATTTCTGAGGTCACCGGTAGCATGGCCGAGGCCAGCAATGCTGTGTCGAGCGTGACTGATTCTGCGGCAGGTGCCGTGCAGAAACTCTTTAACAAGGTGAAGGCTCCCGCGGCCGACGCTGAGTGCAAGCTTTCCGCTGCCGAAGAAGCCGAGCAGCCGACCGAGCGTGTCCTGATTGGCGAAGCCGGGGACGATGTCGCTGCTGGTGACAATGATGCACAGAAGCCTGCTGCTAAAGCAGCCCAGTATTACACCTACACGCCCGCCGAGACCTCTGAGGAGTCCTGCGATGAGTAGCGAAGCAACTTGCCCCATTACGCTGACCGTTGCCGGCGACCCGCGTCTGGCGCGCCTTGTGCGCATGACGGCGGCAAATGTCGGTGCGCTCTGCTCCATGTCCGTCGATCGCATCGAGGACATTCGTATGGCTGCCGAGGAAGCATTTATTTTCGGCTGCACGGCTGTTGATTCCGATGACATCTCGATCAAATTCGATGTCGACGAATCTCACGTTGGCATGACCTTTACCTTTGGCGACCAGGCCACCGTCGACGAGGATGACCAGGCCGCTGTGTATGCCGAGCTCATTTTGGCGAGCGTGTGCGACTCCTACGAAAAGACTGCGGCGCCCCTGACGCTTTCCCTCGACCTCAAGGCGGATATCTAATATGACCGAACGTTCCCGGAGCGGTAAGACCGCTTGGGACAAGGAGAAAACCCGCGAGCTGTTTCGTCGCTATAAAGAGACCGGTGACCCGGACGCACGCGAGCAGCTCGTCATGTCCCACATGAACCTGGTAAGGTTTCTTGCCAACAAGTTTAAGAACCGCGGCGAGCCGCTCGATGACCTGATGCAGGTTGGTTATTTGGGCCTGCTCAAGGCTATCGATCGCTTTGACCCTGAGCGCGGACTCGAGTTCACCACGTTTGCCACGCCTACCATCTTGGGCGAGATCAAGCGTCACTTCCGCGACAAGGGCTGGAGCGTGCGCGTGCCCCGTCGCTTGCAGGAGCTCTCGGCCAAGGTCAACCAGGCTACCGATAAGCTCACCAACGAGCTACAGCGCTCGCCTAAGGTTGAGGAAATCGCTGAGTACTTGGACGTGACGGTCGATGAGGTGCTGGAGGCCATGGAATCGTCTTCGGCCTATACCTCGGTGCCCATCGAGGCTCCTGGTGCGTCCGATTCGGACGATGCCCCCTCGATTCTCGACCGTTACGCCGACGACGACAACGAGCTCGACTTTACCGATGACCGCCTAGTGATCGAGGAAGCCATCCGTGATTTCTCGCCGCGCGAGCGCGAGGTGATTGAGCTGCGCTTTGTGAAGGGCATGACCCAGATCGAGATCGCCAAGAAGCTGGGTATTTCTCAGGTACAGGTTTCGCGTCTGCTGCGCCGCACGCTTAAGAAGATTCAGGACAAGATCGACCCCGACGGAGTGATGATTCGTTCATGAGTGAGCACCCCCAGCAAACCGATCGCGTGCTGCGCGACACCCGCATTCTGACGCTGCGCATTTGGGCTGTTGTCGGCTGCATTGTTATTGCTGCTGTCATCTTTAACCTTATGGGCATCCTGGCACCGGTTATTGAGTTTCTTGCCGTCGGCTCCATCATTGCTTTTGTGATGTCCCCGATCACCAACTGGCTCGAGCACCATGGCGTGAATCGCGGCATCGGTTCGCTTATCGCGCTTATTGTTGTTGTTGCCGTGCTCGTCGGTGTCGTTTGCATCTTGTCGCCGATTCTCTTTGGTCAGATCATGGAAGTCCTGAGCCGCCTGCCCGAGCAGCTTCGTGTTGCGGGTGGCGATCTCAATGAGATGATCTCGCATGCCAAGACGCTCAACAACACGCCGCTCAAGGAATATTTGGACGATAATCTTTCGTCCCTGGTTACCGTGGCATCGAAGTATGTGTCTCAGATTGCTGCCGAGCTTGGTCGCGGTGTGTTCCCGCTCATCACCAATACGGCCTCGCAGTTGTTCGTGATTTTCCTTGGTCTGGTGCTTGCCTACTGGATGGCCTGCGACTACCCTCGCATGCATCACGAGATTTGCACCATCATCGGTCAGGAGAAGGAGACCTCGTACCGCTTTATGGTCGCCATCCTTTCTCGCTCTGTCAGCGGCTACATGCGCGGTATGGTCGTGACGTCCATCTGCGGTGGTTTCCTCACCTTTATCGGTTTTTTGATCATCGGTCATCCGTATGCGGCGCTCATGGCTATCTTTACCGGCATCATGCATTTGGTTCCGGTCGTCGGTCCCTGGGTGAGCGCAGCAATCGCCACGGTACTCGGCTTCATGTTCAGTCCCATGTTGGCGTTATGGACGCTCATCGTGACGATGGTCGCGCAAAACGTCACCGATAACGTGATTTCGCCTAAGGTTATGCAGAGCTCGGTGCAGGTGCATCCCATCATGAGCCTCACGGCGCTCGTTATTGGCTCGGCACTCATGGGCCCCATCGGCATGATTATTGCCATCCCGCTATGTGCGGCCCTCAAGGGTATCTTCGTGTACTACTTCGAGAATGAGACCGGCCGCCAGCTTGTGGCCTATGACGGCGCCGTGTTTAAGGGCACACCGTACCGCGATGCCGATGGCAACCCGGTCGCCGCCTACGACGCGCTCGGCGACGACACCTTCATCTACGAGTCCGAGCTCATCGGCAACGAGACCGCGCCCGAGGCCCAGGCCATGCCCAAACCCGAGCTCGATAATCCCTGGATGAAGCTCTCGGGCCTTCAGCCCGATGCTACGGGCTTTTTCAAGAATCCCTTCGCCAAAGACGACGATTTCAATATGAACGACGAAACCAAAACCGGCATCGACGGCTCCATGGACGATTCGGATTCTAAATAGGTTCTATTAACGTTTCTTGAAGTTGTAAATGACAAGAAACGCGACCAAAGCGATTGATAAGGGGCCGGCTACATAGAAAAAGAGAACGTCAATTGCGCGTAGAGTGTAATAAGCCTTATCGCCGGACATTACTGTATACAATACGTATCCAAATGATGGTTGGTTTGCGTACCAGCATGAGAAGGCTAAGAGCGCTAAAAGTGCTACAACCAGAAGTGCATTCAGGACAAATCGTTTGCTTTTCATCGATCGCTCCTTCCGGGTGAATCTTATATGCAATTATACAGCAGTCCTTTTTCAAAGGATCGCGCAGTACTAAATAACGTGCACTTTCGCTGGAGGCCTTGATTATCAACCTTATCCGAACACCTCCCACATTCATCCGTACATGTACG
>CABQAK010000063.1 GCA_902462065.1 uncultured Collinsella sp. | reverse complement strand
TGTACAGGCTCCCGGTACGCACGTACGCAGCAATTGCCATCAATGCGCCATATAAGTGGCGATCAAGTTTGCATAAAGCGACCTTGGTTCCGCAAAACAAAAGGCAGGATACCATCACCACGATGGTATTCTGCCTCTGTTCGTTTCTGTTTACCGTTCCGAGTGGTCCTTCCGCAGAATTACCGATAAACAAAAAACGTACCCGGACCCTTTCTCGTATAGAATTGGGTTCGAGTGTGAACTGAATGTTGGAGCAAAAAAACCACCACAAAGGTGCCTGTCCCCTTTGTGGTGGTTTTGGGCTAGACCTAGAGGGTGTGGCCGTAGGCGTTGGCGGCCTTGATGGCGGCGGCGAACTTCTCGTCGGTGAAGGGCTCCGGGTTACCCTGCTTCCACTCGTTGGTGGCGTGGGCATACTCACACAGCGCCGGGATGTCGGCCTCGGTAAGGCCGACCTGCTCAAGCGTCACGGGCAGCCCCATCTGCTTGTTAAAGGCGGCGTAGCGCTCAAGGTTCTCGGTGTCTCCCGTATAGGCAAACAGTACCAGCACGCCCAGGCTCACGACCTCGCCATGCAGGTAGGTGCCCTCACGCGGAATGCTGCAGGTAGCGTTGTAGAACGCGTGTGCCACGCTCGAGTTGTAGTAGTAATCGTTCTGGTTGGTCAGGTTCGAGACATAGCCCGTGTTGACCACGATGTCGAGCGCGATCTGCTTGACGGCCTCGCTCGACAGATTCTGGCGCACATCCTCAAGACCCTGCACACCATAGGTAAACAGCGGCTCGGAGCAGGTATGGGCGAGTGCCAGGCCAAGGCCTGCCGTGTGCTCTAGGTTGCCGGCGCTCGTGGCGTACTCGACCTCGGGCTGCTTGGACAGGGCATCGCCCACGCCGGCCCAGAAGTATTCCGCCGGAGCCTCGGCGATTATCTTGGGGTTGATGAAGATGTGCGCAGGGCGGTTGGGGTATGAATAGCCCTCGAGCGAGCCGTCGTCGTTGTAGACAACGGCAATGGCGGTCGCGGCCGAGCAGTTGGAGCAGATCGTCGGTACCGTAAAGACGATTTTCTTGAGCTCGATAGCAGCCGTCTTGACGGTGTCGAGTGCCTTGCCGCCGCCGCAGGCGATGAGCACGTCGGCTTCCTGGCAGGCGGGGGAGTTTACGACCTTGGCGATATTGGCACGCGTACTGTTGGTACCGTAGACGCGCGTCTCCAGAATCTCGACGTCGGTACCTGCCAGCGCAGCTTCGATACCGGGAAGTGCTGCGGCCAGTGCCCGCTTGCCACCGATGATCGCGACCTTCTTCGCGCCGTACTCGGCCAGCGCGCCGGACAGCTCGTCAAAGCAATCCTCGCCAACGGTGTAGTCGCTCATTCCAATCGTGCGCATAGCAACCTTCTTTCGTTCGATAAAGTGCTTTCAGGTATTTTGCTCCAAGAGAAGGTCCACAGCCGCGAGAAATTTCGAACGTATAAAACCAGTGTTGAGGGTTTTTCGCCGGCGCGGAACGTGCTAGCATACTCCGCATAAGCGTTGATGGGGACGAGTAGTCGGCCGTCCGCATGCTACAGAGAGCGGGGAGCGCTGAGATCCCGTGCATGCGACCGATGAAAATCACCCCGGAGCTGCGGTCCCAACGGACGTGCCGCATAGGCACGTCTTAGTAGATATCGCCGAGATGGTCGTCGATACAGGCCAGCCGAGTAACGGATGCGAGCGCGCGATTACGCGGGCGAGGGCATCTAAGCTGGGTGGTTAAGCGAAGAGCTTTTGTGGGCGTACAGCCCGTTTTGTGGCGCTTCGTCCCAGCTTGCAGGGAC
Organism: uncultured Collinsella sp.; assembly: GCA_902462065.1. Classification (GTDB taxonomy): domain Bacteria; phylum Actinomycetota; class Coriobacteriia; order Coriobacteriales; family Coriobacteriaceae; genus Collinsella. The sequence continues at coordinate 5,997 of CABQAK010000063.1, read as the reverse complement.
GGGCGCTTTTTTGGTGCCCAACGGGCGTGCGCGCCCACGACATGAAAGGGGTACCGTGGCAAACGAGTACAAGCAGACGATGAATCTGCCCAAGACCGGTTTTCCCATGCGTGCCGGTCTTTCCAAGTCCGAGCCCAAGCGACTCAAGGACTGGCAGGACAACAAGGTCTACGAGCAGGTTCTGAAGAAGAACGAGGGTCACAAGAAGTTCGTGCTGCACGACGGCCCTCCGTACGCCAACGGTCCGATCCACATCGGCCATGCCATGAACAAGATCTCCAAGGACATGATTAACCGTTACTGGATGATGCAGGGCTATGAGGTTCCCTATGTCCCCGGTTGGGACTGCCACGGTCAGCCGATTGAGCATAAGGTCGAGGAGAAGCTCGGCACCGAGAAGTTCAACCAGACCCCCACGGCTAAGATCCGCGAGCTCTGCAACGAGTTCGCTGTCGAGAACATCGAGCTGCAGAAGGCCGGCTTCCGTCGTCTGGGCGTGCTCGGCGATTGGGACAACCCCTACCTGACGCTCTATCACCAGCATGACGCCGCCGACATCGAGGTCTTTAAGGCCATGTTCGATAAGGGCATGATCTATCGTGGCCACAAGCCGGTTCATTGGTGCAAGCACTGCCACACCGCGCTGGCCGAGGCCGAGATCGAGTACTCCGACGAGACGAGCCCCTCTATCTTCGTTCGCTTTGAGATGACCTCCAAGCCCGCCGGCCTCGAGAACTTCGACGGCCCGGTTGACTTTATCATCTGGACGACCACGCCGTGGACCATCCCCTCCGACCAGGCTGTTTCCCTTAAGCCCGGCGCCGCCTACGTCGCCGTTGAGCACGATGGTCGTGCCGAGGTCATGCTCGAGGACCTGGCTCCCAAGTGCTGCGAGGAGTTTGGTTGGGAGTACACCCCGGTTATGGTCGACGGTAAGCCCTATGTGGTTCCCGCCGAGACCTTCCACCACATCCACTACAAGCAGCCTATCTTTGACGGTGTTGAGGGCGTGGCGCTGCTGGCCGATTACGTCGGTGTCGATGACGGTACCGGTATCGTCCACAACTCGCCCGGCCACGGCGTCGACGACTACTTTGCCTGCCTCAAGGAGGGCATTACCGACATCTGCATGCCGGTCGATGACGACGGCAAGTTCTACACCGGCGAGGAGTTTGGTACCGGTGGCCCCTTCAGCGGTATGGACACCGATGAGGCCAACCCGCACATCATCGAGTTCCTGCGCGAGCGTGGCACCCTGGTCCTCGAGAAGAAGATCACGCACAGCTATCCGCACTGCTGGCGCTGCAAGCATCCGGTGCTCTTCCGTGCTACCGACCAGTGGTTTGTCTCGATGGACAAGACCGGTTTGCGCGAGCAGGCTGGCAAAGAGGTCCGCGAGAACGTCAAGTGGTATCCGGCCCACGCGGCTAACCGCATTGGCGCCATGGTCGAGCAGCGTCCCGACTGGTGCATCAGCCGTCAGCGCAACTGGGGCGTGCCTATCCCCAGCTACACCTGCGCCGACTGCGGCGAGAAGGTCATGAACGACGCTACTCTCGACGCCGTCATCAAGCTCTTCCACGAGAAGGGCTCCGACGCCTGGTTCACCGACGCTCCCGAGAGCTACCTGGGCGAGGCCTGCGTCTGCCCCAAGTGCGGCGGCCATCACCTCAAGGCCGATAAGGACATCCTCGACGTGTGGTGGGACTCCGGCGTCTCCTGGAAGGCCGTCTGCGAGTATCGCCCCGAGCTGGAGTATCCGGCGGACGTGTATCTCGAGGGCTCCGACCAGCACCGCGGTTGGTTCCAGAGCTCGCTGCTCACCTCGGTGGGCGCCAACGGCCACGCTCCGTATAAGGCGGTCGTCTCGCAGGGCTTCACGCTCGACGGCCAGGGCCGCAAGATGTCCAAGTCGCTCGGTAACGTCATCGACCCCAACAAGGTCTGTGACGAGATGGGTGCCGACATCATCCGTCTGTGGGTTGCATCTGTCGATACCAGCTCCGACGTTTCCATCGACCACGAGATCCTCGCTCGTACGTCCGATGCCTACCGTCGTTTCCGCAACACGCTGCGCTTCCTGCTCTCCGAGCTCGAGGGCCAGTTTGAGCCCGAGACCGACGGCGTCGCCTTTGCCGACCTGTTGCCGCTCGACAAGCTCATGGTTGCCCGTCTGACCCAGGTCCAGGCCGAGGTCGACGACGCTTACTCTTGCTACGAGTTCCCGCGCGCTTACCGTGCGCTCTACGACTTCGTGGTTACCGAGCTCTCCAACGTGTATCTCGACGCCCTGAAGGACCGTCTGTACTGTGAGAAGCCCGGCTCGCTCGAGCGCCGCAGCGCCCAGACCGTGCTGGCCGAGCTCTTCTCGATGCTCATGCGCGACCTTCAGCCGATCCTGTCCTACACGGTTGACGAGGCCATGGCCTATGCGCCCGCCGGCTGCGTCGATCACCAGAAGTATGCCGCGCTGCTCGATTGGTACAAGTCGCCCATCACGTTCGACGAGGCCAATGAGTTTGAGGGCGTGCTCGAGGCTTCACTCGAGCTCCGTAGCGCCGTGACCAAGGCCCTTGAGGATGCCCGCTCCGCCGGTACCTTCACCAAGAGCCAGCAGGTCCGCGTCAAGGCGGTCGTTCCCGCCGAGATGTACGCGCTGCTGACCGGTGATAAGGCCGTCGACCTGGCCGAGTTCTACATCGTTTCCGATGTTGAGCTGACTCAGGGCGAGGAACTCTCCGTTGCCATCGAGGCAGCCGAGGGCGAGTGCTGCGACCGTTGCTGGAACTACCGCACCACCGTCGGCGAGTACAACGGCCACGCGCATATCTGCAAGCGCTGCGCGAATGCCCTTTAAGGCACAGTAACTCGGCATTTTAGTTATTGGGAGAATTTGGACGCCTTCGGCCCATTTGCTCCGCTGAATAAAAGCGGCATTCTGTTTTTCGGAATGCCGCTTTCTTTTTATGCTGGTTATTTATCTGGCGTTAGCGAATATGTCGTGCGCTCTGCGTGTGGCAATATAAGATGGTTAATTGCGTTAAACGGAATTCGATGTTCTTGAGGGTAGGGGATTGATTTGGGTCGTGCTGGGGGTATGACGCCGCCTTTGCGTTGGCGGTTGGGTGTTGCTGGTGGGGTGGCGCTGGTTGTGCTGCTTCTTGACCAGCTGACCAAGCTTGCGGTTCGTGCCGTGGGCGACGCTTTGCATGTGACCGTCATCCCCGGTGTCATTGACTTTATGTTTGTCCGTAATATCGGTGCTGCCTTTAGCATGGGCGAGGGGCATGGCGTTGCGTTCGCTTTGCTGGCGCTTGCGGTCATTGTCGCCATTGCCGTGTACTTGCTTCGCACGCCCCAGCTTGCTCGCTTGGAGGTTGTGGGCATGGCTATGGTCGTGGGTGGCGCCATTGGCAACGCGATCGATCGCCTGGCTTTTGGCTTTGTGACCGATTTTATTGCCACCACCTTCATCGACTTTCCCGTCTTTAACGTGGCCGATATCGGCATCACCGTAGGCGTTGTGCTTGCCCTCATCGGCTACATGTTCTTGAGCCCTGCGGCCCGCGAAGTCGATGCGACTGCCGAGCTCAATGCCCGTGATGAGGCCCGCGCCAAGCGCAAAGCCAAGCAGCGTGGGGAGCGTGCCCGCAAGATTCGCGAAAGGAATGAGCGTTAATGGCCGACATCCATATTCTTGTTGCCGACGATTGCTCTGGCCAGCGTCTCGACGCCTTTCTGGGTGCCAACGACGGCTGCCCCACGCGCTCTGCCTGCGCGCATCTGATCGAGGGCGGCGCCGTAATCGTGAACGGCGAGACCTGCCTATCAAAAAAATATGCTGTGCGCTCCGGTGACCGCATCTCGGTCGACCTGCCCGAGCCGCATGATCCCACTGATGTGATTCCCGAGGCCATCCCCCTCGATATCCGTTACGAGGACGACTACCTCATCGTGCTCTCCAAGCAGCGCGGCCTGGTGTGCCATCCCGCCCATGGCCACGAGAGCGGCACGCTTGCGAACGCTCTGGTCTACCACTGCGGCATTGACCATCTGGGTACCGTGCAGGGTGAGGACCGCCCCGGCATCGTGCATCGTTTAGATCGCGATACCTCGGGCCTCATGCTTGCGGCAAAAGACGACGACACGCAGCGCGCGCTCCAAAATCTCATTCGCACGCGCACGCTCGATCGTCGCTATATCACGCTCGTTCACGGACATATCGCTATGGATGAGGGCACCATTAACACCGGCATTGCCCGTTCTACGCGTGACCGTGTCAAGATGGCGGTTTCGGACGATCCTTTCGCGCGCCAGGCCATTACGACCTTTAAGGTCCTCGAGCGCTTCGATTCCACGCGTTTTGACGACGGCTATACGCTCGTCGAGTGCCACCTGTTTACGGGCCGCACACATCAGATTCGCGTGCATATGCGCCATATTAACCACGCCTGCGTGGGCGATCCGCTCTACGGCAAGTGCGATGCACGCGCCGATCAGGGTCTGACCAGGCAATTCCTTCATTCCTGGCGTGTTGCATTCGACCATCCCGTGACGGGGGAGCGCATTGAGTGCCGCGACGAGCTACCGTGGGATCTCGCCGCGGTTTTTGACGACCTGGCCCCGCGCTCGCTTGGCCGCACCGCTGCCGGCGACGAAATCGTTCCGCAGCTCGGTCTGCTCGAAGCCTAGCCAGTATTAGGTGGTTTCTTGAACTCGGTAAGCCTGCGGTAAGATATACGGTTGTTTACGTAACGCGTTCTCGGGAGCCTGCATGCTCGCCTTTTTACAAACCAACACACCCATCGTGATCTTCAACCAGATTGTTGTCACGCTGCTCACGGTCTGCTTTCTGTACCAGGTGGTCTTCTTTGTCATTGGCGCTCTTCGTGGCGAGGTCGCGCCTCCCAAGGCCAAAAAACTTCACCGCTATGCCTTCTTCATTGCTGCGCATAACGAGGAAGCCGTAATTGCCAATCTCGTACGCTCCATCAAGGACCAGGACTATCCGTCCGAGCTTATCGAGGTCTTTGTCGTTGCCGACGCCTGCACCGACAACACCGCGCAGCTCGCACGCGAGGCCGGTGCCATTGTTTACGAGCGCAATGACCTGGCCCGAAAGGGCAAGAGCTGGGTCATGGACTTTGGTTTCGATCGCATTCTCAACGAGTATCCCGACACGTTTGAGGGCTACTTTATCTTCGATGCCGATAACGTCATCTCCCGCGATTACGTCTCCAAGATGAACGATGCCTTTGACCAGGGCTTCCATGTGGTCACGAGCTATCGTAACTCCAAGAATTTTGGCAGCTCGTGGATCTCGGCAGCTAATGCTACTTGGTACCTGCGCGAGGCGCGCTTTCTCAATAACGCGCGCAACATCTGCAAGACTTCTTGCGCTGTCTCTGGTTCGGGCTACCTCATCTCCGCCAGCGTTATCGAGGGCATGCACGGTTGGCAGTTCCATACGCTGACCGAGGATATTCAGTTCACCACGTTCTGCGCCATTCACGGCATTCGCATCGGTTATGCGCCTGCGGAGTTCTTTGACGAGCAACCCGTGACGTTTAAGGCGTCCTGGAAGCAGCGTATGCGCTGGACCAAGGGCTTTTACCAGGTGTTCTTTACCTACGGCAAACATCTGGTCAAGTCGACGTTCCGCTATCATCGATTTGCCGCCTACGACATGTTCATGACGATCGCCCCGGGTATGCTGCTATCGCTGATCTCGATGCTCGCTAATGCGACGTTCTTGATTGTGGGTGGCCTTTCGCATGGTTTCTTGGCTACCGAAGTCGAGATGCAGGCGTGCGCCGCTTCGCTCATTATGACCTTCGCCATGATGTATCAGACCTTCTTTATCCTGGCGCTGCTCACGACTATCTTTGAGTACAAGCACATTCACTGCGCGCAAAAGTGGCGTCTGGTGACTAACCTGTTTACCTTCCCGATCTTTATGTTCAGTTATATCCCCATTACGGTGGCTGCTCTGTTCCA
>CABQAK010000062.1 GCA_902462065.1 uncultured Collinsella sp. | reverse complement strand
TGGGTGCTGCGGGCGCGGCGTCCGCGGCCGATCACCGTGCGCGCGAGTTCGACCGCCTGGCCGACGTCGTGCGCGGGGCGCTCGACATGGAGTATGTCTACCGCATTATCGAGGAGGGCGTATGATCCACGTGTATCATGGCGACGGCAAAGGCAAGACCACGGCGGCGATGGGCCTCGCCCTTCGCATGCTCGCCGCAGGCCGCCGCGTCGTCGTCGTGCAGTTCCTGAAAGACGGCGAAAGCGGGGAGGTGCGCCTGCTCGCCGAGCATTTCGGCGTGCCCGTGTTCGCGGGGAAGGCGTCGGACAAGTTTACCTGGTCGATGACGTCGGAAGAACTTGCCGCGACGCGCGAGCTGCACGATGGGAACCTCGCTTCCGCGCTCGCCGAGCTCGAGGGCGCGCAGGAGGGGCTGCTCGTGCTCGACGAGGCACTCGACGCGCTTTCGAAGGGGCTTGTCGACGAGGCGCTCGTGGACCGCGCGCTCGATATGTCCGCGCGCGGCGTCGAAGTAGCGCTCACCGGGCGCGCGCCTTCCCGCAAGATCGTGGAGAAGGCCGACTACATAACCGAGATGCGGTGCGAGAAACACCCCTACGAGCAGGGGATATGTGCAAGGGAAGGAGTGGAGTACTAGATGGATTCCAAGGAGATGGCGCCCGGCGACATCGAGCGGCGCAGCTTTGAGATCATCACCGAAGAGCTCGGCGGCCGCACTTTCCCGCCGCTCGAAGAGCCCGTCGTGAAGCGCGTCATCCACACCACTGCTGACTTCTCGTACGCCGATTCCCTCGTGTTCACCCATGACGCCGCGCACTGTGCGCTCGACGCACTGCGCGCGGGGGCCACGGTGCTCACCGATACGAACATGGCGCTCGCAGGCATAAGCAAGCCCGCGCTCGCGAAGATCGGCTGCAAGGCCGTGTGCTACATGGCCGACCCTGATGTCGCCGCAACGGCGCGCGCCGCGGGCACGACTCGCGCCGTTGCGAGCATGGACAAAGCTTGCGGCATCGAGGGTCCGCTCATCGTGGCCGTCGGTAACGCTCCCACAGCACTTCTGCGCCTCGCCGAGCTCATGGACGCGGGGAAGATCGCGCCCGCGCTCGTCGTTGGGGTGCCGGTCGGGTTTGTGAACGTGGTCGAGGCGAAAGAGGAGCTACTCGCGCGACGCGTGCCGGCCATCGTCGCGAGGGGTCGCAAGGGCGGCTCGACCGTGGCGGCCGCCATTATGAACGCGCTGCTCTACCAGATCACGCGCACGGGCGGCCCGAAGTGACGGCCCCCGCATCCGCGTCGGCGCTGCGCATCTTCGCCGGCACCACCGAGGGCCGCCTTCTGTGCGAATGGGCGAGCGGGGCGGGCATCCCCGCCCGTGCCTACGCGGCAACCGAGTACGGAGGCGAGCTTTTGGGCGAGCTTCCGGGCATCGAGGTGCAGGCTGGCAGGCTCGACGAGGCCGACATGGAGCGCGAGCTTTCCGGCGCGCGCATCGTCGTCGATGCCACGCACCCCTTCGCTACGCTCGCAAGCGGCAACATTCGGGCCGCTTCGCTCGCCGTGGGTGCACGATGCCTGCGCCTTGCGCGCCCGGCCGAGGTGCTGCCCAAAGGCGTCGTGCCGGTCGCGTCGATCGCCTGCGCGGCGCGCTTTCTCTCCGAGAACCCGGGTCGCGCGCTTCTCACGACGGGGAGCAAGGAGCTTGCTCCCTACACGCGTGTCGCCGATTTCGCGGAGCGCTTCTTCGTGCGTGTGCTCCCGCTGCCCGGTGCTATAACGAAGTGCATCGACGCGGGGTTTTCGCCGTCGCACGTCATCGGCATGCAGGGGCCCTTCACCCGCGAGCTCAACGAGGCGATGCTTCGGCAGGTGGGCGCCCAGTGGCTTGTGACCAAGGACTCGGGAACCGTAGGCGGCACGGCCGTGAAGCTCGCTGCCGCGCGCGACGCGGGAGCGCGCTGCATCGTGGTCACCCGTCCCGCCGAGGGAGGCGGGGCCCTTTCGCTTCGGGAAGTGGAAGACGCGCTCTTACGGGAGTTCGCGCGCTAGGCGCTCGCCGCGCCTGCGCGCCCTCCCGCCCGCGAGGAGGAGCGCCCCGAGCAAGCTCGACCCGTACAAGCCCGTCATCCGCCAATAGCTCGAGGACGACGCCCGGAACTGGCGCAAGCAGCCCTTCAATAAGTTGCGGTGAAATAGTGTCTGTTTTTGCTGCTAGATAGCATATTCAGTCCCTAATTCACCGCAACTTATTGGTGGTGGCTTACTGGTAGCGTAGGCATTCCACCGGGTCGAGCTTTGCTGCACGGCGAGCGGGGTAGAAGCCAAAGATTACGCCGATGCCGACCGATACGGCAAACGCGATCAACACTGTTGTAATGGAGAAGCTTGGCGTGATCGTCCCGGTAGCTCCAAACTCGCTCATGATGCCCGAGCTTGCGGCAAAGAACGTGAGTCCCCATGCCAGCAGATAGCCAATCAGGACACCCAACAGTCCGCCGGTGACGCACAGCGCCGAGGACTCGGCCAAAAACTGCGCGGTGATATCGCGACGACTTGCGCCCAGGGCACGGCGGATGCCGATCTCGCGGATGCGCTCCGTTACGTTGGTAAGCATCATATTCATAATGCCGATACCGCCGACAAGCAGCGAGATGCTGGCGACAGCGCCCATGATGAGCGAGAACGCGCCCATAAAGGAGTTGAGTGCATCGATGGCGCTTTTCATGGAGGTCGCCGATACACTGTCGTACTCATCATCCTCCGCGATGCCCTTCATTGCGCGCACCTTGGACTCGATGGTCTTACAAAGCTCGTCCATGTCTGTGCCCTCGGCGGCAAGAGCCGTCACGCTGGGGAATGAAGGATTTTCGTCGCCAAACAGGCCTGAGATGGTTTCGCGCGGCATATACAGCGTGAGCGAGCCCATGGAGTCGTTGCCGCCATCAATCACACCTACAATCTGCACCTCGCCGTTGGACACCTTGATGGTTTTCCCCAGCGCATCCTGTTCGTTGCCGTAAAGCTGATCGGCGCCGCCGCGGCTGATGAGCGCCACGCGCGAGCCTGATTGGGACTCGGTCTGGGAATAGGTGCGCCCCGCAACGAGCTTGCTGGCCCCCACGGCGTCGAGCATGTCGCTATCGACACCCTGTGCCATGACGGTATAGCTTTTATCGCCGGTCTTATACTCGGTATACGCGCTGTCGACAATGCCGATCTGCTCTATCTGCGGCACCAGTTTTTGAAGCTTCTCGATGTCGGACTCGGTGAGTTCTTGCGACGAATAGATTTGCACCATGCGTGCCGCATTGAGGCCCAGACTGTTGACCAGGCTGTTTTGGATGCCGCCGATGAGCGAAGTCATGGCGATAACCGAGGCGATGCCGATGACAATGCCCAGGATGGTGAGCAGGCTGCGCCCCTTGTTGGCTTCGAGCGAGTGAAGGGCTTCCTGGATGAGATCGCGGGCGCTCATGCCATCTCTCCTTTCGGCGGGTTGGCGGAGGCGGAAATCCTGGGCAGGCTATCCACGGCGCTGCGCAGGGTCCGCGGTGCATGTGGAATATACGCGCCATCGTGAATGCGACCGTCGCGGATGGTCACGGCACGGTCGGCCTCGGCGGCGATGCCGGGGTCGTGTGTGATAAGCACGATGGTTTTGCCGCGCTTCTGGAGCTTATGGAAGGTTTCCATCACAAGCGCTCCGGTAGCGGAGTCCAGGTTTCCCGTCGGCTCGTCGGCCAGAATGATGGGCGGGTCATTGACGAGGGCGCGCGCGATTGCGACGCGCTGCATCTGGCCGCCCGAGAGCTCGGATATGCGGTGGTCCCAGTGGTCGACGGGCAGCGTGACAGCCTGCAGCGCGTGCACGGCGCGCATTTCGCGCTGGCTACGGGGCACATTGGTGTAGGCCAGCGGCAGCATCACATTTTCGATAACCGACAGGCGCGGCAGCAGGTTGAAGCTCTGAAAGACAAAGCCAATGCTCAGGGCGCGAACTTCGGTGAGCTCGTCATCATCGAGCTCGGCCACGTTGAGCCCTTGCAGGTAGTAGTCGCCCGCCGTCGGCTTATCCAGACAGCCTAGGATGTTCATGAGCGTCGACTTGCCCGAGCCCGAGGGGCCGGTGATAGCGACGAATTCGCCGGGATTTACCGCCAGGCTCACGTTGTGCAGGATGTGGGCGCACCCCGCCTCGCTCTCAAAGATGCGGTGCACGTTGCGGATGTCGATAACTGGACGCATTACATGCCCTCGTCGGCAGACATACTGCCCGAATCCGCACCGTAGCCGCCGTCAGCCGTTGCGTCCGCTCCGGTGTCCATGACGAGGGTGTCGCCATCGCGCAGCTTGGTAACCGGAACGTTGGGGTTGATCTCGTTGCCCTGGTCGTCGCGCTTGACCTGTGTCTTGCCGACTACGGCTTCGTTGTCGTTTTGCGTCACGACGGTCACCTTCACGCGACGGGTTTGCTTGCCCTCGTCATCAGTCGCCGCGTTGACGTAATAGTGTTCGCCGTCTTCGGTCATGAGCGCCATCGTCGGCACCATCACCACGTCGTCGAGCTGCTCGGTCACCACCGTTACCTCGGCTGTCATGCCCGGCTTCAGGCGCGCGTCGGGCGCCTCGATGAGAATGTCGACGTTAAAGGTTACACTGCCACCACCGTTGGCGGCGTCGGAGTTTGCCACCGACGCGATAGCCGTGACGGTGCCCTGGCTCACGATATCGGGAAACGCGGGATACGTGACGTTGGCGCTCTGCCCAACGGCGATCTTGGCGATGTCCTTTTCGCCCACCTGCACGGTCACCTTCATCTTGGATAGGTCGGCGATCTGCATGCACTGCTTGCCGCCGCTCGTCTCGCTTTCGCCCATGATCATGCCGCCTGTTACCGTGGCGCCCACCTTGGCGTTGAGCTCCACGATGCTGCCCGAGCTCGGGGCCGTGACCGTACGGCTGGCGGCCTTGGCGTTCGCCTGATCGAGGTTTGCCTGGGCCGAAGCGAGGCTGCGCTGCGCGGCCGATAAGGCGTTCGTGTCCGCTGATGCGTCGGAGACGCCAGCCGCTGCGGAAGCTCCATCGACGTCCGTCGTTGGGGTGGCCTGAGCGGCAGCTGCGGCTTTCTTCGCATTAGCGAGGTCTTCTTGAGCGGCAGCAACTGCACGCTGCGCCTCGGCAACGTTGCGATCGAGCTCGTCGTTTTTAATGGTCATAAGCACGTCGCCCTCGTTGACGGATTGGCCCGCCTGCACGTTGATCGAATCGACCGTACCGTCGACAGAAGGGGAGACCACTGAGGACGAAATGGGTTTGAGCTGGCCTTTAGCCTCGACCGTTGTGGTAAACGTGCCCTCGGTCACCATGTCGGTCACAGGCCCGCTAGCGCCCTGTGGCTGCGCATTGATAACCAGGGTTGCGACAATGGCAATGAGCGCGATGGCACCCACGACGCCGGCGGCAATACCGCGCCGAATCAGCTTTTTGCGTCGACGTTCGGCACGTTTTGCTTTGAGCTTGGCGTAGGCCTCTTCGTCAGAAATCTCGGTTGTATCGTTCGCGCGTCCGTTCTGCTTATCGGCATGTACGTCTGTAATCAGAGGAATCGTTTCGGTGGCACCCTCGGGCGCTCGCTCGGTATCATTTGATCCCGAGGTGATGGTGGGGACATTCGACATGGCGTCTCCTTTATAGAAAGTTCCTCAATAAGTATATGCGCCCGTCGCGTGAGGCGGGCGCATATGGCGGATTCTTTCGGAACTGTTAGATTGGAGCGTCAGTTCCCCGTTGTGTGAAGGCGTGTTTTCCTACGAGTGGACAACCACGCACAGGCCGACTTTGATGCAGTCGTGAAGTGCCTTGGCGTCTGCCAGGCGCAGGTTGATGCAGCCGTGGCTGCCGCACCATTTGTACGACTCGGCGTTATCGAAGCTCTTGTCGTTTTGCCAGGTAGCATCGTGGAAGCCGATCATATTGCCCTCGAACGGCATCCAGTAGCTCACCGGGCTCTCATATTTGGGCTTGCCCGTCTCGGGATCCTTGGCTCCGATTAGGGTGCTGCCGCCGTCGTTACTGTTGATCTGCCACACGCCCTCGGGGGTGGCGTCTTCGCCCGGTTTGCCGGAAATAAAGTTGGCCTCCCAAATGATATTACCGCTCTCGTCATAGTAGCGCGCGTGCTGCTCGGACAGGTCGACGTCGATATACGCCTTCCAGTCGGGCTCTCCCTTTGCGGTAAAGGTGTCGGCCTTCTGGGAGTACTTGATCTCGATTTCGCCGGTCTGCTTGTTGTTAATGGCATCCTCGACCTGCTTGGCGAGCGAGCTGCTGTCGATGGACCAACCAAAGTCACCGCCTTCGACGGCGCACTGCTTGCCATCGGCGCGCGTCCACCAGCGAGTGGAGCCCACGGTATTAAAGCCGTTAGCGAGCTCGGCTGCCCAGCTACTGATCTGCGACGTATCGAGCGTGGGGTTGGCCGGATCGGCAAAGCTAATCCACTGCAACACGGAGCTGCCGTCGACCTTTCCGGCATCCTCGCCGTTGAGCTTGAGGGTCACGTTGACGCCCAGGAAGTTGTTGGCGGCATCGCATGCGGCCTGAATCTGATCATCGGTCAGCGTTCCATTGAGCGGTTCATAGGCATCGTTGCCGAGCTTGGAAAGATCTACGGTCTCGGCCAGCGAGGCAAGCTCGAGCTCGGCATATTTAATGACATGCTCGCGGTTGAGTTTTTCGTTGGAGCGCGCCTTCTCGACGGTAAACTTGCCGGCCTGCTCGTCATAGGAGCTATTGGCCTCGAACGTGCCCGAACGGCCCTCGTTAAACTCGTCGATAGCGGCGCCCAGGTCCTCCTCAAACTTCTTTTGGTCAAAGGTATCGGAGAGCATGGACAGGTCGACGTCTTGATCAAGATCGACTTTGTTGGAGGTAGCAGTTGTTTTGGTCTTGCCGCTTAAGGATTCCACAAGGCGGACCGGCCAAATAAAGGCTTCGTTGTGGCTGATAATCTCTTTTGCGGCAGCTTCGCCATCGACGATGGGCTCATCGGACTCGGGCTGATAGGTCCAGCTAAAGTCATCGCCTGTCACGGTGAGCTTATAGTGCTTCCATGCCGAGTTGACCTTGGTAGCGGCAGACGAAGCGTTGGAGAACGAGACGTCGACGCCGGCGATGGTGGTGTTGGGGTAGGCTACCTGCGAAAACGCTACGACGCCTACGATATAGACAATGACGATTAGACCTAGGACGACAAAGAACGTCGTCTTTTTGCCCGACTTATTGTTCTCGGCGGGTTTGCGCGCGGGGCCGCGATCGCCTCGAGCGTGCGTGGGGGGCTGCTTGGGCGCATTGCCGTTTGCCTGGCGCCGCTGACGTTGTTGACGCTGCTGTCGCTGTTGGTTCGGGTGTTGGGAAGCGTTTGCTGCACTACGCTGCTGACCGTGGCTCGGCGCGATAGGACGCGGCGACTGAACGCCGCCGGTGTGCCTGCTCGGCTGCTGCGGATCGGGAATCAGATGAGTTCGATCGTTTTGCGACATCGTATGCATATCCTTCGATTTTCGCCTTGCGGTTCATCGTGTTTTTACTGGGCTTGCATTATAGCGATTGCCCTACTGTTTGTGGTACGGAAACGGTGGCATTCGAAAGAGCTGGGACAAATGTCCCACTATCGAGTCGTTCAGGGTCACTACCCGCACACACCGCATTTTGCACAGGCCGAAAGTGCGGCCGGAGCCTGCGCGATGCCGCCCTTTGCCGTCTCGCGCAGCGTTGCCGGCAACGCGTGACCCACCGAGAGCATGACATGTGCCATCTGGTCAAACGGCACCAGGCTCTTAATGCCTGCGAGGGCGAGTTGTGCCGAGCTAAAGGCCGCTGCCACGCCGATGGCGTTGCTTTTCCAGTTCTTTT
>CABQAK010000061.1 GCA_902462065.1 uncultured Collinsella sp. | reverse complement strand
CTGCGAGGGCGAGTTGTGCCGAGCTAAAGGCCGCTGCCACGCCGATGGCGTTGCGGTTTTGGCAGGGCACTTCCACGAGGCCACCGACGGGGTCACAAACGAGACCCAGCAGGTTACTTAGCGCGATGGAGCTGGCGTCGAGCGCCTGCTCGGGCGTGCCGCCGAGCATCTGCACCAGCGCGGCGGCTGCCATGGCGGCGGCGCTTCCCACCTCGGCCTGGCAGCCGCCCTCGGCGCCGGCAACGCAGGCGCTTGTGGTGAGGTTGAGGCCGATGGCGGCTGCGCAGTAGAGCGCGTCCATGACCTGCTCGTCGTCGAGCTGCAGGCGATCGGCGAGCGCCAGCACGCAGCCGGGCACAACACCCGCGGAGCCGGCCGTGGGGGCGGCGACGATCACGCCCATCGTGGCGGAGCGCTCGAGCACGGCCATGGCGCGAGCCACGGCGTCGGTCTGGACAGCACCCATCAGGCTTGTGCTCAAATCGTTGCGGACGGTGGCATCGACGAGTTTGGCCTCGCCGCCGATAAGCCCGCCGAGCGAGCGCTGCGGATTGACGATGGGGGTCGTGGTCTCCTCGCGCATGACGTCGAGTACGCGGCGCATGGCGGCGACGGCGTGCGCCTCACCGGTCAGACGCGCCTCGCGCACGGCCATAACGGCGCCGATATTCAGGCCGAGCTCGGCACACGCATCGAGCAGCTGCTCGCCGTCGTCGAAGATCTCCTTGGCCGAGACGCCGGGGGAGAGCGACGAGGCAGAACCGGGGAGCTCGATAAAGGTCGCGTAATCGACATTGTCGAGCTTGCGTAGCATCGGGATAACGGTGTCGTCGGGCGCGCCGTCGGTCTCAAAGACGGAGTAGGCCTGGCCGCCCACTTCGGTGCGGTAGGTGCGGCAGAATGCGATGTTCACGTGTGCGTAGGCGAGCAGGTTCGTGAGCGCGGCGAGCACGCCGGGGACGTCGTAGTGCGCCACGAAGAGTGTGGAGTACATGCCCGAGATGTCGACGCCGACGCCGTTAATGCGGCTGATGCGCATCTTGCCGCCGCCCAGGCTCTCACCGCGGACCTGTGCCGTGGCGGCCGTGTCGTCGACCATGTCGATGTCGACGGTGTTGGGGTGGATGGAGGCGTCGTCGCCCTTGATGTCAAAGTGATATTCGAGGCCCTGCTCGCGTGCGAGGTCGAAGGCCTGCTTGATGTTCTCGTCATCGGTGTCGAGGCCCAGGATGCCCGCGACGAGCGCGCGGTCGGTGCCGTGGCCGCGGTAGGTGTGGGCGAAGGAGTTCCACAGGCCAAAGTTGACTTTGGTGATGCGGCCTTCCAGCAGGCTGGCGGCAACTTGGGCGCAGCGCAGGGCGCCGGCGGTGTGCGATGAGCTGGGGCCGACCATGACGGGGCCCAAGATCTCGAATGCCGAGGTCGTAGCTAGTGTTTGCGGCTTGCCTGCCATGGATGCTCCTTATCTATCCCGTCGTCCCGAGGGGCGGGGCATACTCTGTCCCGCCGTTCCGAGGGCTTTAGTATTTGGTCGCCTGCTCGGACAGTCCTGCTCGCACGGAGGCCACATTAAGTGGCCTCCGGCTCGTGCGGAACTCGCGATCGACCAAATACTAAAGCCCTCGGAACTTAGGATACATGGTTGGAGTCGCTCTGCTGCAAAATTTATCGGCCTGTGATTTATTCCATGTCCCAGGTAGGCTCATCTTCACCACCTTTAAATAAAAAAGAAGTACCGGTTGGAGCCGGTACTTCTTTTGGTGCGTTGTTTCTTGGCTGTAGCTTTTGCCGTTAGCTTACAGGCCGCAGACTGCTTTGAGTTCTTCGACTCGGTCGGTTTTCTCCCAGGTGAAGTCGGCATCTTCTCGGCCGAAGTGACCGTAGGCTGCTGTTTTCTCGTAGATGGGGCGACGCAGGTCTAGGTCGCGGATGATTGCGCCCGGGCGCAGGTCGAAGGTCTTCTCTACGGCCTCAACGATCTTGTCCTCGGCGACCTTAGCGGTACCGAAGGTGTCGACCATGATTGAAAGGGGCTTGGAAACGCCGATGGCGTAAGCAAGCTCGACTTCGCAGCGGTCGGCCAGGCCGGCGGCGACCACGTTCTTGGCGACCCAGCGCGCGGCATACGCGGCGGAGCGGTCGACCTTGGTGCAGTCCTTGCCGCTAAAGGCACCGCCGCCGTGACGGCCGTAGCCGCCGTAGGTGTCGACGATGATCTTGCGGCCGGTGAGGCCCGTGTCGCCCATGGGGCCGCCCACGACAAAGCGACCGGTGGGGTTCACGTAGATGTCCGCGTTGTCCCACGGCATGTTCTCAGCGGCCATGACCGGGGTGATGACGTGCTCGATGAGGTCGGCCTTGATCTTGCCCATGTCCTCGATCTCGGCGGCGTGCTGCGTGGAGATGACGATGGTCGTGACCTCGACGGGCTTGCCTTCCTCGTAGCGCACGGTGACCTGGGTCTTGCCGTCGGGACGCAGATAGGCGAGGGTACCGTCGTGACGCACGGCGGCCAGGCGCTCGGCCAGGCGGCTTGCCAGGTAGTGTGGCATGGGCATGAGGGTCTTGGTCTCGTTGGAGGCATAACCGAACATCATGCCCTGGTCGCCGGCACCGATCAGGTCGATCGGGTCGGTGGTAGCGCCGGTCTGGGTCTCGAAGGACTCGTCAACGCCTTGGGCGATATCGGGTGACTGTTCGTGGATGAGGCTCATAACGCCGCAGGTGTCGCAGTCAAAACCGAACTTGGCACGGTTGTAGCCAATGCGGCGGATAACACCGCGGGCGATTTCCTGTACGTCGACGTAGGCCTGGGTGCGAATCTCGCCGGCGACGATGACGGTGCCGGTGGTCACGAGGGTCTCGCAGGCGCAGCGGACGTTCTCCACGTTGGCCGGCACGCCGTTGGGGGCGATGTAGCCCTGCTCCTGGAGCTCTATTTCTTTGGCGAGGATTGCGTCGAGGACGGCGTCGCTGATCTGGTCAGCGATCTTATCGGGATGGCCTTCGGTCACCGACTCCGACGTAAATACGAAGGACCCGTGTTGGGGTGGGATGGAACGAAGTTCTTCTGACATGATTGTCCTTTCAAAAACGTGTCCCGGCGACCGTTACCATTCCGCCAGGCTCTCTATGCAAGGGCACATCATAGCGCGTAAATCAAACATTCACACCCTTTCCGCACCTACTCATTGGGGACAGACATTAAATGAGCAGCCTTAAACTAAGAACGTCTCCAACGACTGGTCATTTAAGTCTGTCCCCAATGAGTAGGTCAGTGCCCTTTGTGCGGAGGTTGCTTTGATGCTTTATACTAGTGCGGTTAGACATCCATCCTGCAATCGAGGAGATTTCCATGGCATCAGACGTTCGCGTCCGCTTTGCACCCTCACCGACGGGCAAGCTGCACATTGGCGGCGCCCGCACCGCTATCTATAACTGGGCTTTCGCCCGTGCTAACGGCGGCACGTTCATCCTGCGCATCGACGACACCGACCCCACCCGCTCCACCGACGAGAACACGCAGATCATCCTGCGCGCCATGCGTTGGCTGGGCCTGGACTGGGACGAGGGTCCCGAGGTGGGCGGCGATTTTGGCCCCTACGCCCAGACCGAGCGCTTGGACCTGTACAAGCAGGCCGCCCAGAAGCTTTGGGACGAGGGCAAGGCCTATCCCTGCTTCTGCACCAAGGAGCAGCTCGACGCCGACCGCAAGGCCGCGCAGGAGCGCAAGGACCCCTTCCAGGGATATCAGCGCCGCTGCCGCGATCTTGATCCCGAGGAGGCCCGCCGTCGCATCGAGGCCGGCGAGTCCTATGTCCTGCGCATCAAGGTGCCCGAGGACCGCGGAGACGTCGTCATCCACGATGCCGTCCACGGCGAGGTGACCTTTGATGCCAAGGAGCTCGACGACTTTGTCATCTTCCGTTCCGACGGCACGCCCACGTACAACTTCGCGACCGTCGTCGACGACGCCATGATGAAGATCACCCACGTCATCCGCGGCGACGACCACTTGTCCAACACCCCGCGTCAGGTCATGGTCTACGAGGCTCTCGGCGCGCCCGTGCCCACGTTCGCCCACATCTCCATGATCCTGGGCGCCGACGGCAAGAAGCTCTCCAAGCGCCACGGCGCCACCTCGGTGGAGGAGTACCGCGACGCCGGTTACCTGTCCGACGCCTTCGTCAACTACCTGGCTCTGCTCGGCTGGTCGCTCGACGGCGAGACCACGATCATCCCGCGCGATGTCCTGGCCAGCAAGTTCTCGCTCGACCGCATCTCCAAGAACCCCGCGACCTTCGACCCCAAGAAGCTCGATTGGGTCAATGCCGAGTACATCAACGGCATGTCCGATGCTCAGTTTGCCGACGAGATCATGGTCCCCGAGTTGCACGAGGCAGGCCTCATCGAGGGTAATGTCGAGTACGGCGAGGACTGGATCGACGCGCTTGCCGCCATCGTTAAGCCGCGCACCAAGATGCCGTCCGACGCCGTGACCGTCGCCGCTCCCATCTTTGCCACGGCCGAGACGCTCGAGTATGACGAGAAATCCGTCAACAAGGGCCTGGCCAAGGAGGGCATGGGTGCCATTCTGGACGCCGCCAAGGCCGCGCTCGAGGGTGTTACCGAGTGGACCGCCGCGAACATCGACGCCGCGCTTGAGCCGCTGCCCGAGCAGATGGACCTCAAGAAGCGCGTGGTGTTCCAGGCCGTGCGCGTCGCCGTTTGCGGCAACATGGTGAGCCCTCCGCTGGGCGAGACCATGGCGCTCGTCGGCCGCGACGACTGCCTGGCGCGCATCGACCGCGCCCGCACGATGGCGCTGTAATCGCTGCGCAAACGTATGTATCCGAGCCCCGTTCACCTCGAGCGGGGCTCTTGTTTCTGTAGACGAATGGGATAGGAGGTGCTGGAGCCGTGGCCGAGCAACTGTCGCTGTTTGGTTCGCCGGAACCGGAGGAGGTTCCGGTGAAGCCAGTGCCTGCCGCTGCCTCGGCTCAGCCTAAGCCTGCACCTGAGCCCATCGCCGCCTATGCGAGCGTGGTCCTCGACATCCCGACGCGTGCGCTGTCCGAGCCGTTTGCTTATGGCGTTCCGCAGTCACTCGCCAACGATGTCCAGATCGGCTCCACCGTCCTAGTTCATTTTGGCAACCGTGCGGCCGCGGGCTACATCGTCAACATCGCGCCCGAGCTGGCCGACCTGCAAGGTAACGACGCCCTCGACCCCGCGCGCATTAAAGCCATCGAGGCTATCCTCAGCAAACCGCTCTT
Organism: uncultured Collinsella sp.; assembly: GCA_902462065.1. Classification (GTDB taxonomy): domain Bacteria; phylum Actinomycetota; class Coriobacteriia; order Coriobacteriales; family Coriobacteriaceae; genus Collinsella. Next base: position 2,734 of record CABQAK010000061.1, on the reverse strand, counting down.
TACCGCAGAGGCTGCCCGTATCGCACGCTGGATGAGTTACGAGTATGTCGCGACGCTTTCCGAGTGCCTGCGCCTGTTCTTGCCACCGGGCGGAAGCCCGCGCGTGGTCAAGGGCGACGACGGCGTGTGGACTGTCGAGCGCCCTGCCGTCAAGCCTATCCAAAACCGCTGGGTCATGCTTACGCCCGAGGGCTTCGACTATACGCCGCCCAAGACCGCGGTCCGCCAGCGTCAGCTCATCGAGGCGCTCCAGTGCGGCCCGGTCACGACGCGCGACCTCAACCTGCTTTACAACAGCATGTCGGCGACCATTAAGGCACTCGAAAAACGCGGCGTCGTGGTTGTGGAGGAGCGCCGCGCCTGGCGTGGATGCAGCGAGCAGACCACGCTGTCCTCGGCAAGCGGCAAGGCGCCGCTCGCACTTACCAACGGGCAGCAGCAGGCGCTCGCGCAGATTGAGCGCGCCCGTCTTGACGCCCACGGAGACGTGGTCCTTGTCGACGGCGTCACTGGCTCCGGCAAAACCGAGGTTTACCTTTCGGCGATTGAGCGCGTGCTGGCGGCTGGCCGTTCGGCCTGCGTGCTGGTGCCCGAGATCTCGCTGACGGCCCAGACCGTCGGCCGCTTCCGCTCGCGCTTTGGCGAGACGGTCGCCGTGTTCCATTCGCGCCTTTCGGCTGGCGAGCGCCTTGACCAGTGGGATATGGTTGCCAGCGGTGCCGCGCGTGTGGTCGTGGGTGCCCGCTCGGCGCTCTTTTGCCCGCTCAGCGACCTGGGCCTCATCATCATCGACGAGGAGCACGAGACCAGCTACAAGCAGGGATCCAGTCCGCGCTACCACGCGCGTGAGGTGGCGGCCGAGATGGCGCGGCGTTATCGTTGCCCACTCGTGTTGGGCTCCGCCACGCCCTCGGCCGAGGCCCTCGACCGCTGCCGCCGTGGCACGTATAACGGTGCCACCTGGACGCGCGTCGAGATGCCCGAGCGCCCGGGACACGCTGTGCTGCCTACGGTTCGAATCGCAGACCTGCGCCGTGAGTTTTCTCACGGCAGCCGCTCCATGTTCTCAAAACCGCTGATGGAAGGCTTGGAACGCGTGGTCGAGCGCCGCGAGAAGGCCGTGCTGCTGCATAACCGCCGTGGCTTTGCGCCGTTCCTTATGTGCCGCGAGTGCGGCTGCGTCCCCACTTGCAACCACTGCTCCACCGCGCTTACGTATCACGAGCGCACACACACTCTGCAGTGTCACACATGCGGTTCGTCTTGGCGCGTGCAGCCCTATCCGGCGCCCACAAGCCGTTGCCCCAAATGTGGCAGTCGCTACCTGGCAAAAATGGGTCTGGGCACGCAGCAGATCGAGGACGCGCTGCATCAGATGCTGCCCGAGGACGTTGCCATCATACGTATGGATGCCGATTCCACGCGCGGCAAGGATGCGCACAAAAAGCTGCTCGAGCAGTTCGATGCGGCCGATTGCGCGGTGCTGCTGGGTACCCAGATGATCGCCAAGGGTCTCGATTTTCCCGAGGTCACGCTCGTGGGCGTGGTCAACGCCGACTTTGCGCTCAAGTTGCCCGATTTTAGAGCAGGGGAGCGCGCCTACGATTTGCTTGAGCAGGTCGCAGGCCGCGCCGGTCGCGGCGATCGCCCTGGCGAGGTCATCATCCAGACCTATCTGCCCGAGGACCCAGTCATTCGCGCCGTTGCCGAGCATGATCGCTCGATCTTTACCGACTACGACCTGGACCAACGCCGCGACGCGCTGTATCCGCCTTTTGTGCGCCTGGTCAACATTTTGGTGTGGTCGGCAAGCCGCGATGATGCGCAGGATTATATCGGTCGCATCGCGAAACTCCTCAAGCGACGCTGGCATGCCGCCGCGCCCGACTTTTTACGGGCGGGGAGTGCTGTGCCGCAGGTGCTGGGCCCGGCTTCGTGTGTAATCGAGAGAGCCAAGGACCGTTACCGCTTCCATCTGCTTGTGAAGTCGCCCGTGGGGTACCATGTCTCTGATGATATCGACGCCTGCCTCAAAGAGGTGGGCTCTGTGCGCGGCGTGAGCGTGAGCGTTGACGTCGACGCCTATGATTTGATGTAACAACTCGAAAGGATGGCCATGGAAGCCAACGGAATCGTACTGTCGCCCGACCCTCGTCTGCGCCAGGAGTGCGCCGTCATCGAGGAGATCACCCCGGCGATCGAGGCGCTTGCCGAGAAGATGAAGAAGATGATGTTCGAGAACGGTGGCTGCGGCCTGGCTGCTCCGCAGATCGGCGAGCTCATCCAGCTCGTCACCATCGACTGCCACTACAGCGACAAGAACGACTACGACCCGTACGTGCTCATCAATCCCGTTATTGTTGAGCAGAGCGACCATCTGGTGCCCTTTAGTGAGGGCTGCCTTTCCATTCCTGGCATTAGCTGTGAGATCGAGCGTCCCGACCATGTCGTCGTCGAGGCGTACGACTTGGATGCCAACCTGATTCGCTATGAGGCCACGGGCGATCTGTTCTGCGTGTGCCTGCAGCACGAGATTGATCACCTGCACGGCAACACTATGTTCGAGCGACTGAAGCCCATGCAGAGGATCAAGGCCGTCAAGGAGTACCAGGACGCCCTGGCCCGCGGCGCTCGACCGGGCGAGACGGAGTAGGTTTGTCCGTCCCCGGGGCACCCGCCTATATCATCCCGTGCTCAAACATTCTCGCTGCGCTGCGAAACTGCGCGCGGGACG
>CABQAK010000060.1 GCA_902462065.1 uncultured Collinsella sp. | reverse complement strand
ACCGAAGTTCTCACGCGCTCGGACTCGGTCGTGACATTGTCTGCCAGGTCGTGCACGTGCAGCACGTTGCCGCAGACAAATATGCCCGGCACGCCCGTCTGCAGACTCTGGTCCACCACGGCGCCGCGCGTGCGTGGGTCCAGCTCCACGCCCGCGGCAACCGAAAGCTCGTTCTCGGGAATCAGGCCCACCGAGAGCAGCAGCGTGTCGCACGGAACGACGCGCTCGGTCCCCGGAATGGGCGCCAGATGCTCATCGACCTGGCTCACTTCGACGGCCTCCACGCGGTCGTGCCCGATCACGCGCGTGACCGTGGTAGACAGATGCAGCGGAATGCCAAAGTCGTCCAGGCAGTTCTTGACGTTGCGGCGCAGGCCGTTGGCGTAGGGCATGAGCTCGTACACGCCCTCGACCGAAATTCCCTCGAGCGTGCAGCGGCGCGCCATGATCAGCCCGATGTCGCCCGAGCCTAAAATGACGGCGCGCGAGCCGGGTTTGAGGTTCTCGATATTGATGTATCGCTGCGCCAGGCCGGCCGTAAACACGCCGGCGGGTCGGCTGCCGGGAATCTTGATCTCGCTGCGGGTACGCTCGCGGCAACCCATGGCAAGGACGACCGCACGCCCGGTGAGCTGCAGCATACCGGTGGGGCTCATGAGCGTGACGGTGTGGAGTGCGGCGTCTTTCGTGGACGCGCCCGAATCAATTCCAAGCACCATGCTGTCCAAGAACAGCGCAATGTTGGTCGTGCGCACCTGGTCGATAAAGCGCTGTGCATACTCGGGGCCGGTGAGCTCCTGCTTAAAGTGCGATAGGCCAAAGCCGGGGTGGATGCACTGGCGCAGGATGCCTCCCAGATGCTGCTCGCGCTCCACGATGGCCACACGCGCGCCGGCCTTGTGCGCGGCAAGCGCGGCCGCCATGCCGGCAGGTCCGCCTCCTATGACGACCACGTCGAAGGCCTGCTTAGGTGCTGCCTCAACGGCATCGCTATCAATTGCGCTCGATTTGAATTCCGCCATCCTAGCGCACCCCCTTCAAAGGTCCCTCAACGAGCCACGAGCCAGTGTCCTCCAACAGCACCTCGCTGGGGTCGCAGCCCAGCTCGCGCGCTAGGATTGCCACCACGCGGCTCTGGCAAAAACCACTTTGGCACCGACCCATGCCGGCGCGGCAGCGGCGCTTGACGCCCTCGACGGAAACCGCGCCCGGGCGGCGTCGGATCGCGGCCACAATCTCGGCCTCGGGCACCGTCTCGCAGCGGCAGACGATCTGCCCCCATGCAGGGTCGGACTCGATTAGCTCCTTCTTGCGCGCAAGCGGCACACGGTCGAAGTCGTCCGGCGCGCGGCGAATCGGATCCCAATCGGCCCGCTCGCGCAAAGCGACGCCCGCCTCGCGCATCACGTGCTCCATGCGCTCGGCAATGGCCGGCGCGCTCGCCACGCCTGGCGACTGAATGCCTGCCGCCTGAAACAGCCCCGGAACCACGGCCGACTGCCCAATAAAGAAGTCGTTCGTTCCCTTAATGACCGGACGCCCGCCGGCAAACGCGCGCACCACGCGGCGCGTGTCCAGATCGGGAACCAGCTTGCGCGCTCCCGTCAGTAGCGCGTTCACATCGCTCGCATAAGTCTGTGTGTCGCCCGGCTCGCGCACGGCAGCGGTCGCGGTGATCACGGTGTTGCCGTGTACCGTGCCCGTGACGATAACGCCCTTCGACACCGGCGTGGGCACGGGGTAGAGCGGCATGAGCGCGCGCGACTCCTTGTCCAGCACCACAATGTTTCCCTGGCGCCAGACCATCTGGAACTCCTCGGCGCCCGCCATATGCGAGATGTCGGCGGCGCCGTTGCCCGCGGCGTTGATTAGATAGCGGCATCGCACATCGCCGGCGGTCGTTGCCAGCGTAAAGCGCGCAGCCCCGTCGGTAGCCTCGCCACTAGCAACCTCAATTGCTTCCACCGGCGCGGACCGCATAAACGTCACGCCGTTGGCGACTGCGTTCTCCAGCGCGGCGATGGCGACCTCAAACGGATCGACAAAACCGGTCGAGGGGCACCACAGTGCGCACGTGGCCTGGGCACTCGCACGCGGCTCCAGCTCGTGGATGCGCTCGGGGCCGATAATCGACAGCTCGGGCACGCCGTTGGCTAGGCCGTTGCTGCGCAGCTTCTCCAGGTGCGCGAGGTCTTCGTCGTTGAAGCCCAGCACCATCGACCCGGTTCGGCGGAACAAAAAGCCTAGCTCCTGGGCCCAGGTGCCATACAGCTCGCAGCCGCGGGCGTTGACCTGCGCCTTTACGGTGCCCGGTGCCGGATCGTAGCCGGCGTGCACCAGGCCGCCGTTGGCCTTCGACGCGCCCAGCGCGATATCGTTGGCCGCCTCGACCACGCAAATGGACAAGTCATAGCGCGCGAGCTGCCGCGCGATGGCGCACCCGGTGATGCCCGCGCCCACAATTGCGATATCAAACGTTTCTGCCACGGTGCCTCCCAGACGAGTTGACAGGCTGTCAATAAGACTATCCTACGGTCTGCACGCCCACAGTGCGGCGGCAATGCGGCGAACAGCCCCGCAACACCCGCCAACGGCAGGGGAGGGGGAGACTCGGCAACGTCGACAACCTCGTCTGCCACTTTCGGTGTCGGAGATTTGTCTCAATCTGTAACATCTGGGACTGTTTTATCCGAGTAACTGTTACAGATTGAGACATTCGGTTTGGACGGTTTTCATTGTCTCGATCTGTAACAGTAAGAGAGGAAAATCGGTCCCATGTGTTACAGATTGAGATTTAAAGTCGGGGAGGGACCCCTGCGTCTCGATTTGTAACATCTAGACCCGGATTCCGCTCCTACCTGTTACAGATTGAGATGTTTGTGTCCGCACCAGCCCCGCTTGCAACCGTAGTCCCATATAAACAAACCCCGTGGTAAACTTGACCAGACTGTAAATATTCCGAAAGGTACCCGTAATGTCCAAGTACATCTCCGAGCTCATGTCGCCGCAGCTTATGGGCGTCATCTATGCCTTCGTGGGCTTTATCATCGCCCTGTACGTGCTGTCGGTCGTCTATGTGTTCATCGACGCTCGCCGCCGCGGCGCCAGCGCCTACGTGGCATGGGGCATCATCGCTCTCATCCCGTTTGTGGGCCTCATCGCCTACCTGGTCCTGCGTCCGCACTCCTACGCGGCCGACCGCGAGGAGCAGGAGCTGGACATGGCCCTGCGCGAGCGCCAGCTTGCCCAGTACGGCACCTGCCCGCAGTGCGGCGCGCCCATCGAGAAGGACTTTGTGGTCTGCCCGGTGTGTGATACCCAGGTTCGCAACGTCTGCCCCGGCTGTCATCGCCCGCTCGATGCGCACTGGAAGGTCTGCCCCTACTGCCGAACTCGCATCCAGTAACGCATCCATCGCCGGGCCGGCCGCAAGCTACGGGCACCGCGCGTCCCGCGCAAGCCACATGCGCACCCCGCCCCCACACGATGAAGCATGCGTAGAAAATCGCCCGCCGTGCCATTAAGGTGCGGCGGGCGCTTGTATACCAAGGCAACCTGCCTATAATGATGCAAGTTAAAACGCCGAGCGCATCGCACGCACTTGCATCAGGCATCCGAGAGGAGAAAACATACCCATGAAGGCACTTTACAATGACGGTTCGGTGGCCGAGCTCCCGCAGGACGAGGTCACGCACGTCATCCGCCACTCTGCCGCGCACATCATGGCGCAGGCCATCAAGCGCCTCTATCCCGAGGCCGACTTTGCCTACGGCCCCGCGACCGACAACGGCTTCTACTACGACGTCGACCTGCCCGAGGGCGTCAAGATCAGCGAGGACGACTTCCCCGCGATCGAGGCCGAGATGAAGAAGATCGTCAAGGAGAACCTCAAGTTCTCCGTGTACGAGAAGCCCCGCGCCGAGGCCATCGCCCTTATGGAGGAGCGCGGCGAGAAGTACAAGGTCGAGCACATCGGCGACCTGGACGACGACGCCCGCATCACCTTCTACCAGCAGGGCGACTACATCGACATGTGCGTCGGCCCCCACATCTGCTACACCAAGGCTCTGAAGGCCTTTAAGCTCACCGGCGTCTCGGGCGCCTACTGGAAGGGCGACAAGGACAACAAGATGCTCACCCGCATCAACGGCGTCGCCTTTGCTACCAAAGAAGAGCTCGACGAACACATGCACATGCTGGAGGAGGCCAAGAAGCGCGACCATCGCAAGATCGGCCGCGAGATGGACCTCTTTATGATGCGCGACGAGGCCCCCGGCTTCCCGTTCTTCCTGCCCAACGGCATGATCCTTAAGAACACGCTGCTGGACTACTGGCGCGAGATCCACCACAAGGCCGGCTACGTGGAGATCTCCACGCCGCTCATCATGAACAAGCAGCTGTGGAAGACCTCGGGCCACTGGGACCACTACAAGGACAACATGTACTCCACCGTCATCGATGACGAAGAGTACTGCATTAAGCCCATGAACTGCCCGGGCGGCGTGCTGGTGTACGCTTCCAAGCCGCATTCTTATCGCGAGCTGCCCATCCGCGCCGGCGAGATTGGCCTGGTGCACCGTCACGAGCTTCGCGGCGCCCTGCACGGTCTGTTCCGCGTACGCTGCTTTAACCAGGACGACGCCCACCTGTTTGTGCGTCCCGACCAGCTGACCGACGAGATCGTGGGTGTGGTCAACCTCATCGATTCCGTGTACCAGAAGTTTGGTTTTAAGTACCACGTTGAGCTTTCCACCCGCCCCGAGGACTCCATGGGTTCTGACGAGGATTGGGCGCGCGCCGAGGAGGGCCTGCGCACCGCTCTGGAGCAGCTGCACATGGATTACGAGGTCAACGAGGGTGACGGCGCCTTCTACGGCCCCAAGATCGACTTCCACCTGGAGGACTCGCTCGGCCGTACCTGGCAGTGCGGTACCGTCCAGCTCGACTTCCAGATGCCGCTCAACTTTGACCTGGAGTACGTGGACGCCGACGGCACCAAGAAGCGCCCCATCATGCTGCATCGCGTATGCTTTGGCTCCATCGAGCGCTTCATCGGTATTCTGATTGAGCACTTTGCGGGCAAGTTCCCTACCTGGCTGGCTCCCGTGCAGGTCAAGGCACTTCCCGTCTCCGAGAAGAGCCGCGACTACGCCCACGAGGTGTGCGCCAAGCTGGAGGAGACCGGCATTCGCGTGGTCTGCGACGACCGCGACGAGAAGATCGGCTACAAGATCCGCGAGGCCCGCAGCATCGATCGCGTGCCCTACATGCTCATCCTGGGCGAGAAGGAGGTCGAGGCCGGCAACATCTCCGTCCGCGACCGCTCTAACGAGACCGTTCAGATGAGCGTTGACGAGTTTGTTGCTAAGGTGCTCGAGGAGATCAAGACCCGCGCCTAAGGCAAGCAACACAACAATTAACAAAGGCGACCGTCCACATTGGGCGGTCGCCTTTTTTCTTACCAAAATAAGAAAAGCCGCTGGTTGAGCGGCTTTTTTTGTTGCACAAAAAGGTACAGGTTTTTGTAGAGGGGTATGGAGATGTACCTACTAGCAGTACATTTTGCGTAATCTGGGCAAACGCTGATTAATTGCTCGTATAATGTCGTCTGTCGAAAGATACAAAAACCTGTACTTTTGCGACTGCGCCTAGCTGCGAGCGAGAAGCCTGTTCTAAACGCCCTTGCATTTGCGTGCATCGCAAAGCCAAAAGAGGGGGCGAGAACATGGAGCAGACAGCACGGCGCCAAGAGCAGCTGCCGGGCGCATTTAACGGCGCCACCACCAACAGCCAGCACGGCCGCGTCCGCTGGTATCTGGTCCACACCCCCCATGGAAAAGAGCGCGAGACCTGCGAAAAAGTCCGCCGCATTATACCGCACGAGATGATGCAGGACGCTTTTGTGATGCAAAAGGAGTTCTGGTTTAAGCGGGATGGCGCCTGGTCGCTCCAAACCAAACCCATGTACAAGGAATATTTCTTCGTCGCCACGCACGATGCCGCCGCGCTCGATAGGGCTTTGGCCCAGTTGAGCTTTGGCTGCCGCATCGCCGGCAGTAGGGAGCGGGCGTACATGCCTATGCCGGACGATGCGCAGGATTGGTACCGCAGCGTGCTGGACGACGACGGCGTGGTGCGCAACAGCATTGCGCGCATAGAAGACGGCGTGTTGCACATAGAGCAGGGTCCCTTGGTGGGGCAAGAGGCCCGTGTAAAGAAGATCGACCGTCATAAACGCTGGTGCCTGGTAGACGTGGGCGAAGGCGATTCCGCTTTTAGGGAGCTGCTTGCGCTGGACGTTCCCGGCAAGACGTAAGGGAGACGTTGCACCAGCTATTCGTTCGCATTTTTGAGTTTACCGATTGGGGGATCCCTGGACAACGGGGACGTAAGTTTGACTGTGGCTGCTAAAGAAGTAACAGAGAAGTGTATGCCAACGAGAGATGCATTTGTTGTAAATCAAATAAAGCCTAGTGGAACATTGGGCTATCGCTTTGTTAAGAGACTGTTTGACCTTGTTTTTAGTCTTATGGCAATCGTAATTTTATTCATTCCAGTGGGCCTTGTGTGCGTCCTGATTTGTCTAGAGTCTCCGGGTAATCCCTTCTACACCCAGGAGCGAGTTGGCAAAAATGGCAAGGCCATCAAGATTTATAAGCTGCGCAGCATGGTTTCCGATGCGGGTAATGTTCAGAAGTATTTAAACTCGGAGCAGCTGCATCAGTGGGAAATTGAGCGCAAGGTCGATAACGATCCGCGTATCACTAAGGTCGGGCAGTTTATTCGTAAGTGCTCTATCGATGAGATGCCGCAGTTTCTTAATGTGTTGAACGGTGACCTTTCTGTTATCGGTCCTCGCCCCATTACGCGCGATGAACTCGAACTGCATTTTTCTGATGAGGAGAAGGATGTATTTCTTTCGGTTCAACCTGGAATTACCGGGTTATGGCAGGCAACGGATCGCAACGATGCGTCATTTGAAAGCGGTCTGCGCCAAAAAATCGAATTGCATTACGTCCGGAACCGTTGTTTTCGAATGGACTGGAAGTGTTTCGCTGGCACTTTCGGCGCCATGTTTGGCAAGGAGAGGACGGGCAGATAGATGGAAATCTCCGTCATCATTCCGACTCTTAATGCTGAGCATGAAATCGATGGGCTTTTAATTGCCCTCGAACATCAGTCTATTCAGCCGGTTGAGATTCTGATCGTTGATTCTGCTTCGGAAGATAAAACTATCGAGCTGGTCCGGCAACACAAAATAGTCCGCCTGTTGGAGATTGATCGCCGGGATTTCAACCACGGCACCACAAGAGATATGGCGCTAAGGGAGTCGAGAGGTGACTTTGTATGTTTCCTCACCCAAGATGCTGTGCCTGTTTCTGATGATTACCTGAAGCGGCTTGTTGCTCCCATGGTTGATGATTCCGACATCGCTCTCGTAAGCGGCAGGCAGCTGCCTAAGGCGGATGCCCGACGTTTTGAACAGCTGGTGCGTGGTTTCAACTATCCCGACTGGCCATCCGTTCGTTCCAAATGCGATCTCGAGAAACTCGGTATTAAGACGTTCTTTGCATCTGATGCCTGTTCTGCCTATCGACGAACTGCATATCTCGAATGCGGTGGATTTGATCGTGTTAATACCAACGAGGACATGCTCATGGCCGCCAAGTTTATCGCCTCGGGTATGAAGGTCGCTTACGAGCCGCGTGCCGAGGTCTATCACTCGCATAACTTGACGCCAGTCCAACAGTTTGCCCGCAACCGTGCCGTTGGTTTCTTTCTCGAAACGCATACAGACGAACTCATGCATGCAAGTGAGATTGGTGAAGGAGGCCGGCTAGTCAAGATGGTTTCGTCGCAACTCCTACGAGAGGGAAGTTTTGGCGAGTTCGTTGCTTTCGGAGTTGATTGCTGCGCCCGTCTTCTCGGAAATCGTGCTGGCCGCAGGGCAGCAAGAAATGAAAGGTTATAGCTAATGAAAGGCATCATCCTCGCCGGCGGGTCCGGCACGCGCCTGTACCCGCTCACGCTCGTGACCTCCAAGCAGCTGCTGCCGGTCTACGACA
>CABQAK010000059.1 GCA_902462065.1 uncultured Collinsella sp. | reverse complement strand
TGCTGGCGCGAATCTGGGCGCCCTCGGGCTCGTAGAACGCACGCTCGCCGTCGTTTGCGATGGCCTGGGCGCGCAGCTTGGGCAGCACGGCGGTCATGGCCTCGCGGGCGGCCTTGAGCTTGCTGGCGCGAATCTGGGCGCCCTCGGGCTCGTAGAACGCACGCTCGCAGGCACGGCCGCAGGGATGCGGGCAGATGGTGCCGGTAATGAACGGCAGGGCGTTGCGCTCGATGATGATGTTGAGTGCGTCCTCGTAGCGGCCCTCGTCAACAGCCGCCAGGTAGGCGGGAATGTCCTGCTGGATGGGGCAACTCGTACGGCACGGCGTGGTAAAGCAGTCGGAAAGCGGGCTCTTGCCGGCGACCTTGCGATCGGGCAGCGGGCGCAACGGCTTCTTGTAGAGCGGGTTGGTGAGCGAATCGGTCTGGATCGCGATCACGGCGTCGAGAGAGACGCCCTCAAACGGCTTGCCGTCCAGATCGGTAAACTCGCCAGCCATCTGGCTAAAGCGCTCGTAGCCACCGGGCTTGAGCACGTCGGTCGCCAGGGTGACGGGCCAAATGCCAGCATCGTACAGGGCGCGGATGTTGTAGACCGTGGCGCCGCCGGAGTAGCTGATGCGCAGCTTGCCATCAAACTGCTCGGTAATGCGGCGGGCAGCCTCGATGGTCAGCGAGAACAGCGAACGGCCGGACATGTACATCTCGGTGGAGGGCAGCTCGTTTCTCGTCACGTCGACGGGGAACGTGTTGGTCAGCTTGACGCCAAACTCCAGGCCGCGCTCGGCGCACAGGGCAATCAGGCGCTCGAACATAGTCACGGCATCGGCCCACTGCAAGTCCTCGCTGAAGTGCGTGTCATCGAAGACGATGTAGTCAAAGCCCAGCTCGTTGAGGCGCTGGCGGGCAAACTCATAGCCCAGCAGCGTAGGGTTGCACTTGATGTAGGTGTTGAGGCCCTTCTCGGTGATCAGATAGGTCGCGATGCGCTCGATCTCGGCGGGCGGGCAGCCGTGCAGGGTAGACTCGGTGATGGAGTTGGAGACGCGTGCCGGGATGGATTCGACAAATGCGGCGTCGACATGCTCAAACTTGTCCAGGTTGGCGAGCGCCCATGCGCGGCACTCGTTCCAGACGTCGGAGCCGCTGGCGTCCTTCATGCCCTCGATGTAGGCATCGACCTTGGGACTCTTGATACCCTCCAGGTCATAGCCCACGGACATGTTAAAGACAAAGCCGTCCGGGCTGCCCAGACCGTACTCGCGGGCAATCAGGTGGCAGGCAAACCATGCCTTCACGTACTCGGCAAAGGCCTGCGGAACCTCGAGCTCGGTCGACCACTCGCAGTTGTAGCACTCGTCCTGCGCCACGATGCAGGGCTTGTTCACACACTTGGAGAGCTCCTCGCCGTCCATCACCTGAACGGTCTTGAGCTCAAAGAAGCGTGAACCGGCCACGTAGGATGCCACGATGTTCTGGGCAAGCTGCGTGTTGGGGCCGGCGGCCGGGCCAAACGGAGTCTCGATGCGCTCGTCAAAAATGGGAAGCGCGCCCTCCTGGTTGGTCGTGACCATCTTGCGCACGCCAAAGACGGCGCCCTGAGTCTTGTGCTCCTCGATGATCCAGTTCATCAGCTGCGAAAACGGGATCGGCCTCATGATGTCGCTCATAGTGAGCTCCTCTCTGTAACGCCCGGCGAGACCGCGCGACGGGCGCAAATACGGTGTAGCGCTAGCACAGCGCCGGCGACCCCGCGGAGGCCGCCTATGCACGCGCCGGATGCGGCGAAACATCCGACGCGCGCGAATCTCCAATTGGATTAATACACGCGATCGTTGAGCGTACTCCAGAGCTTCTTGGACTCAGCCATGGTCCACGCGTTGATCTTGTCCTCATCAATGCCAACGAACTCGCGATCCTTGTACAGGACGCGGCCGTTGATGATGGTGGTGCGGCAGTTTTTGCCCATCATGCCAAAGAGCATGTGACCGTCGATGTTCTCCTCGCTCAGCGGCGTAAAGGGCTTGTAGTCCATAACGATAACGTCGGCGGCAGCGCCGGCCTCGAGCACACCGAGCTTGCGATCGAAGTACTTGCTCGCCATCTTGGCGTTGTTCTCGAACAGCATCGTCATGGCCTCGCACCAGCCCACGTTGGGCATGGCGGCGTTGTGGCGCTGAATAATCAGGAAGACCTTAAGGCTCTCGAGCATATCGTGGGTGTAGGCGTCGGTGCCCATGCACACGGGGATGCCGCGGCGGAAGAACTCGAGCACGGGGGCGCAGCCCACGGCGTTGCCCATATTGGATTCGGGGTTGTTGACCAGCCAAGTGCCGGACTCCTTGACGATATCCATCTCGGCAGGCGTCACGTGGATGCAGTGGCCGAGCATGGTGTCGGGACCCAGCAGGTTGTGCTGTAGCAGGCGCTCGACGGGGCTGATACCACCGCGGTTGAGGCGGGAATCCCACACGTCGTTCATGCCCTCGCACACATGGATGTGGAAGCCGGTCAGGCCGTTGTTGGCCTCGGCCATCTTATCCATGGTCTCGTCCGAAAGCGTAAAGGTAGCATGTCCGCCAAACATGGCGGCGATCATGTGGTTGTCGTTATCGCGACGCTCCTTGGCGGCCCACTGGGCAAATTCGGCGTTCTCGGCAATGGCCTGGTCGCACTTTTCCTGGCCGCGGCGATCGGAGACCTCGTAGCACAGGCACGAACGCATGCCCAGCTCCTGAGCTGCATCCTTAATGGTAAAGAGGCTTCCCGGGATCTCGCAGAAGCTCGCATGGTGATCGAAGATCGTGGTGACGCCATCACGGATGGAGTCCAAAATCGTGGCATAGGCGCTGGCCTTGGTGCCGTCGAGCGTCAGGTTGTCGTCGATCTTCCACCACTGCTGCTCAAGATTCTCCAGGAAGTTGGTGGGGTTGCAGCCCTTAATGGCAAGGCCGCGGGCCAGACCCGAGTAGATGTGGGTGTGGCAGTTGATGAGTCCGGGCATGATGAGGTTGCCCCGGGCATCGACGTACTCGGCATCCGGGTACTTGGCCTTGAGCTCGCGCTCGGGGCCCACTTCGACGATCGTATCTCCGTCAATGGCGACCGCACCGTTTGGAATGAACGGGGTCTGAGCGTTGCGGGTAAAGACGGAACCGTTAGCGACCAGAAGCATGGATGCTCCCTTCAACATCAGAGGCGGGGTTTGACACCTCTGACATGGCGGAGTGCGAAGCGCCGGCCTACACCGGAAACGGGCCCTCTCCCGTCAACGCTTCACCAAAGGGACAAGCCCTTTGAAGTGCGGCTTGGCGCCGCATGGCGTCGGCGGACGAGGCGATGCGTCCGCCGACGAATAGCACCGAATTGGTTACTTCTTGCTCTCGGGCAAGACCAGATCCACGGCAGCGTCCTTGGCAGCATCGATGTGCTGAGCCACGACCGGCGTCTGCGGAAGGATCAGGTTAAGGACAATGGCCATGATGGCGGTGGGGGTTACGGCATTGGAGCCGATGACGGTGGACACCCAGGCGGGCATACCCTCGCCGGCAAGGCAACCGCTGGCCATCCAGATACCCAGGCCAAAGACGACGGAGGTGCCGACGATAGTGGTAGTGCGCTGCGTGAGGCCCTCGCGGGTGAACATGCGCACGCCGTTCATGGTGATGGTACCAAAGACGCCGACGGTCGCGCCGCCGATGACGGGCTGCGGGATAGCGGAAAGAACGGCAGAGAGCTGCGGGAACAGACCGGCGATGGCAAAGACGGCCGCGATGATCACAAAGACCCACTTGTTGACGACCTTGTTGGAGCAGATGATGCCCACGTTCTGGCCAAGGGCGCTGGTGGGAAGACCGCCCAGCAGGCCGCCGACCATAGAGGTGAGGCCCTGGGACACGATAGCGCCGGAGAGCTCGCGCTCGGTGGGCATACGGTCGATGGAGCCCAGGCAGGCGGCGGAGACGTCACCGATAACCTGAATAGCAACCATGGGGAACACGACAGCGAGGGTAATGCAGACCTCGGGATCAAACTCGAGCGCGTAGGGCATGAGCTTGGGAAGAGCGAAGACCTGAGCGGTGGCGACGCTGGAGAAGTCGATCATGCCAAAGGGGATGGAGACGATCATGCCAACGATCATGCCAAAGAACACGGATCCCAGCTTGAGCGTGCCCTTGCCAAAGTTGGCGAGCGCAAAGACCACGGCGAAGGTGATAAGAGCGACGCACCAGGCCTGCGGGGTACCCCACAGCGGCGTACCCATACCGCCGGCCATATACTTGACGGCCGTGGGATACAGCGAAACGCCGATGGAGAAGATGACCGTACCGGTCACGACGGGCGGGAACAGCCACTTGATCTTGCTGTAGGCCAGACCAAAGAGGACCGCGACGGCGCCGCCGACGATCTCGCCGCCCAGCAGCGCACCAAAGCTAAAACCCGAGGCACCCATGGCCTGCAGGGCCGGCAGGAACGCGAACGAAACGCCCATGACGATGGGCAGGCCGCCGCCGATGCGACGGAAGGGAGCGAAGGCCTGAAGGGCCGTATCGATCGCCGAAAGAATGAGCGCGACCTGGATGATGTCGGTGCTCTGCTGGCTATTAAAGCCGTAGACGCCGGCCATGATGACCGCCGGGGTAATGATGCCGGCAAACGATGCCAGTACGTGCTGAAGGGCACACGGGATCATTTCCTTAACGGGAGGCATGCCTTCGCGAGTGAACAGGGCTTCAGTGCCGTTCGTAACCGTCTCCTGGGTCATTTGACCACCAATCCTCGAAGTAGTTGTTTTCGCATCTAACGCTCTATTGTGACGCAGTGCGGGGTTGAGGTTGTGCCTTCATTGCATATCGTATTAAAGATGATTCTCATTCTCAATAATAATTTTTTGTTATCAGACTATTCTTCAGCTGAAATTACGCATTTCCGCAGGTCAGGAAAGTGTCTGGTCAAAATAACATCTAACATTTCTTTTGGTCAACCGTTTACCGCTAAATTCCTACCGTTCGTCTGCATTACGCAATGTACCTGCGGATATACGAGATGATGGGCAGCGTGTTACCATGAGAAAAAATTGTTATGAACATTTCCGATTTCACCCAAAGGAGTTGCCCGTGAACGAGACCGTACGTCGCTTTTTGCCGATGGTCGATTTTCTGGAGCAGATACTCGGCAAAAACAGCGAAATCGTGCTGCACGATTTCTCGGATCCCGACCACGCCATCGTCGATATTCGCAACGGCATCGTGAGCGGCCGCAAGGTCGGCGGTCCCGCCACCGATCTGGCACTCAAGATCATGCACGACGCCAAGTATCGCGACCTGCCGTTTATTACGGGCTACGAGGGCCGCGGCGCCGGAGGCAAGACGTTGGAGTCAGCGACGTACTTTATCCGCGAGAATGACGAGATCGTCGGTATGCTCTGCGTCAACACCGACCTCTCGACCGTACGCTCCATCAACGCCATGGCGCAGCAGCTCATGGCGTGCTTCGACGCGGCGCCAACGCGCACGGAGCCCGCCCCTATCGAGGTCGAAAGCCTTTCGGAGTCCACACAGGAGCTCATCGACCGCAGCATTGCCGAGTTGCTGAGCGCGCGTGGGCTGGATGTAGCGTCGCTTGGTCAGAGCGACCGCGTGGACGTCATTCGCCACCTCAACGGCAACGGGGTGTTCATGCTCAAGGGCGCTGTTGCCTGCGCCGCCACCGCGCTGGGCATCTCGGAGCCCAGCGTCTACCGCTACCTGCAAAAAGTCCGAAAGGAAGGCTAACGAGCAAAATGAAGCGCGGCTCCACAAGCGATCCGTCACTTAACAAAAGACCCTGCAGCTCGCACGCGCTGCAGGGTCTTTTTGCATGTCATGTTTAGTTGTGGCCAACGCCTTAGAGAGCGGCAACGACCTCGATCTCGACCAGACCGCCAGCCGGAAGGGCGGCAACCTGGAAGGCGCTGCGCGCGGGGAACGGGGCCTCAAACTTGGAGGCGTAGATCTCGTTCACGGCGGCGAAGTCGGCGATGTCGGCCAGGTAGACCGTGGTCTTGACGACATCGGCAAAGGTAGCGCCGGCAGCGGTCAGCAGGGCCTCGACGTTGGCGAGGGACTGCTTGGCCTGGGCCTCGACGCCCTCGGGCATCTTGCCGGTCGCGGGATCGATGCCCAGCTGGCCGGACAGGAACACCATGTTGTCGGCCTGGATACCGGGGGAATACGGGCCGATGGCTGCGGGTGCGTTATCGGAAGACACGACGGTCTTGCTCATGTTTTTCTCCTTACGATCAATTGAGAGAGCGTGAGCGCGGTGTTCACACCGGGAGGCACAATTCGGTCTGAACGCCGCGCTTGATTTGGGATAGTACTCAAGGTTTCCGCGCGATGCAAGATTATTATCACGTTGCGAGAATAATTTATCGCCCAACGGCGCCTGTCGGCCGCTGAACGGCACGACCGGACGGTGAAGCTCAAAATGATCCGTTTCCCTCCGTCCCCAGCGGATCAGGTGATCCATGGGGGACGGAGGGAAACGGATCATTTTTGCTGCAAGGGCTGCTGAAGACTTTATCCTGCTTAGGCTGCGGGCATCGCCCATCGCGACGGCGCCACTATACTTTTGAGTATCTGAGCATTTTGAAAGGCAGGATATGACCGCAAACGCCAGTCGAACCACTAACCGCAGACCCGAGCTTTTGGCCCCCGCCGGAGGCCCGGAGCCCTTTGCCGCCGCGCTCGCTGCCGGGGCAGACGCCATCTACTGTGGCATGGGCAGCTTCAACGCCCGCCGCAAGGCCACCAACTTTACCGACGAGGCCTTTGAGCAGGCCTGCCGCGCCGCGCACCTGGCCGGCTCGCGCGTCTACGTCACGGTCAACATCGTCATCAAGCAGTCCGAGATGGGCGATGCGCTGCAACTCATCCATCGCTGCTCCACGCTGGGCGCCGACGCCTTCATCATCCAGGACTGGGGCCTGTTCTTTGAGGTCAAGCGCACGATGCCCGGCATCGAGACGCACATTTCAACCCAAGCAAACATCCACGACGACCGCGGAACCCTTTGGTGCCGCGAGCAGGGCGCCGACCGTGTGACCCTCTCGCGCGAGCTTTCCATCGACGAGATTGCCGCCATTCATGATGCCGCGCCCGATGTGGACCTTGAGGTCTTTAGCCATGGCGCCATCTGCTTTTGCTACTCGGGCCTATGCCTGCTTTCGAGCTTTGCCATGGCGGGCCGCTCGGCCAACCGTGGCATGTGCGCCCAGCCCTGCCGCCTGCCCTACGAGCTGATTGACGAGAACGGTCGCACGCTCTCCCCCGCCGGCCGCGAGCGTGCACTATGCCCGCGTGACACCAACACCTCACAGCTTGTTCGCCGTCTGTACGACGCCGGCGCCGCGTCGCTCAAGCTCGAGGGCCGCATGAAGGCGCCCGATTACGTGTACTCCATCGTTGATGTGTATCGTCACGAAATTGACGACATGCTATCCGGAGCCACCGTTGCCAAGGACGAGGAAGCCGCCCGCCAGCGCCAACTCAAGCGCTGCTTCAACCGCGACTTTACGCACGCCTATCAGGACGGCACCTCGGGCGACGAGATGATGAGTTACGAGCGTTCCAACAACCGCGGCCAGATCGTGGGCACGGTGCTGGGCAGCCGCCCGGCCAACCGCGATGTGCGCGGCCTCAAGCCCGACGACCGCCGTCGCCGCGCCGCCATCGCCCGCATTGAGCTGTTTGAGCCCGTGGGCAAGGGCGACCTACTGGAGCTTCGCCACGATAACGAGTTTGACCAGTTCCTAACCACTATCGCTACCGATGATGCCGCCGCCGGTGACATCATCGAGTGTCGCGTGCCCCGCAGCATGCCCGAGGGCTGCCGCGTGCGCGTCATCCGTAGCCAGCGCGCCATCGATGCCGCCGGCGCCGCGCTCAAACGCGATGTGCTGCGCCGCCGCGCCGTGGATGTAACCGTCGTGGCACGTTTGGGTGAACCGTTTGCCGTCACGCTTACTTGCTGCGACGACCCATCGCTTACGGCCACGGCCACGGGCTTTACCGTCGAGGCCGCCAAGACCCGCGTCGTCGTGGTGGCAGACCTGGTTGAGCATGTGGGCCGCATGGGCTCCTCGCCCTTTGAGGCAGCGAGCTTTGACGTTTCGCTCGACGCCTGCTGCGGTATGGGCTTCTCCGCCGTGCACAAGGTGCGCGCCGCCGCCTGCAAGGCGCTGGAGGAGGCCATTCTGTCGCCGTACGAGGAACGCGCGAAAACGCTCGAGTTGCCGGCGCTCGACAAATGTACGCGCGCCATGCCCGAGCATTACCGTGACGAGCCGCAGATCTGCGCCACCGTCACCACGCTCGAAGCCGCCGAGGCAGCTCGTGCCGAGGGCGCCACGCGCATCTATATGACCACTGACGCGCTCGAAGCCGTCGAACTCTCCCCTGCCGATGCATTTGAGCAGGGCATCGTGCCCATACTCGACGAGGTCTGCCGCGCCGTCGACCACGAGCGCGTTGACCCGTGGGTTGTTGCCGGTGCCACGGTCGCTATTGGCAACATCTCCGAGCTTGCCCTGGCCGCGCAGGCCGGCGCCACGGCCGAGATTCGCTCTTGCCTGCCGGTGCACAACACGCCCTGCATGGAGGCACTTGCCGAGCGCGGAGCCGGTGTGTTTTGGCTCTCGCCCGAAATCACGCTCGACGAGATTGTCTCGCTTGGCACCTCCGCGCCCGCAGCCCTGGGCATCACCGTTTTCGGCCGCCCGCGCGTTATGACAAGCGAGCATTGCATTCTGCAGGTTGCCAACGGCTGCATCCACGATTGTGCCAACTGCCGCCTGCGTGCCCGTAAGCTCTCGCTCAAGAATATCGACGGCAAGGTCATGCCTGTCCGCACCGACATCCATGGCCGCTCTCGCCTGTACGACGCCTACCCCATCGACCTCACGCCGCAGGTTCCTCAGCTGCTCGATGCCGGTGTGCGTCGTCTCATGGTGGACGGAACTCTGCTCGAGGCCGATGAGATTGGCCGTGCCGTCGCCCGCGTCCGTCGTGCCGTCGAAGCGGCGCAGGCGGGCCGCAAGCCCGCCGCCCGCCTACGCGGGGCGACCTCGGGCTGCATGTTTGTGGGAATCAGCTAACCGAAAGGCTTACA
>CABQAK010000058.1 GCA_902462065.1 uncultured Collinsella sp. | reverse complement strand
GAGTGGGAATAGAAAATTCCTTAGTTATGGGGGTGTAAATTTGATTCCCTTTAGGATACACCCCCATAACTGTATGAATTGACCTGCTGACTCCAATGAAGATTGGAGGGTAACTGCCAGGGGTGACGGCCCAGCGAGTGTTATTTTGCGAGCTATGCGCATTGAAAGCGACCTTTCGTGGTATAAACTACTTGCCGGAAGCCGCGGCTTTCAGAGTACGGCTTACGTGTACGTTTAACCTCCGTGAGCGACGGGGTGCCGCAAGGCGTAGAATATCGCCCACCTGTAGGGGCCTGCAGCGATGCGGGCCCCGCTTCGTATGAAGGGGGCGTAACCGATGAAGATCGTATCCATCTCCCAGGACTTCTTCGACCTCGTCGAAGGCGACCGCGAGCTCATGCTTAAGCACAATCGCCCCTGCATCGTGGTGGTGAGGCTGCGTTTCCGCGGGAAGCGCAGGGACTTCGCCGTGCCGCTGCGTTCCAACATCGCCCCTAACGCGCCCAAAGACCAGTACTTTGCGTTGCCACCCCGCCCCACGACGCGCCCCGGCTGCCGCCACGGCATCCACTACATCAAGATGTTCCCCATAACCAAGGTCTACCAGCGCCGCTTCAGGACCGAGGGCTCGGCCTACTACGAGACGCTCCAGCGCATCATCGACGGCAACACCAAGCGCATCGTCTCCGAGTGCCAGGCATACCTCGACCGCTACGAGCGCGAGGGAAGGCCTCGCTTTGCCGTCGACATCGACCGCATCGTGGGGCTGCTGGAGAGCGAGAAGTAGGGCACCTCGGCTCAGTCTCGAGCCATGCGGAGTCGCTCCGCATTTTTGAACGCCGCGTGTGCGTCCCAAATACTTGAGAAACAAGCTGTGAAGTGCGGTGGCGCGCCCGTGCCCGCGCGCAGCCATCTCCATCAGCGTCTACGGTGCGCTACAACATCACGGGCAAACCGCCTGACAAGCCGAGCATCCTGATCGTTCCGTCTATGAGCTACGTTGCTGTGCGGGGCAAGGGCGATTCCAATGCCGAAGGCGGCGCATAGCAGAACGCGTTGCCGATGCTCTACGGCGTCGCATATACCATCAAGATTTCGAAGAGGGCCCGCGGGAAATCGAGGGCTATTTCGACTTCGTCGTGCCGCCGGTCGAGGGCTTCTGCCGACATGACATGGCTGGGGCTTACCCTCCGACGCGCCCTTGCGCATATTTCCTTATCGGTTTTGAAACCGAGAAAGAGCTGATGATTGATTGGGTCGACCGCACTACGTACATGGAGCGGCTTTGGGCGCTCGAGGGCACCTGGGACATCAAGGTGATCACGGGGATGCGCCGCTCCAGCAAGTCCGAGCTCATGAAGGCGTTCTCCACCTCCGTTGCTCGGAAGGACCCATCCTCCAACAACGTCTACATCGACCTGCTGGACCTCGACAACGAGCTACTGCTCGAGTACCAGCGCTGCATCGCGAAATCATAGAGCGGCACAAAGAGGGCGCCCGCAACCGTCTCTTCATCGACGAGGTGCAGCTGTGTGAGGGGTTCGAGAAAGCAATTAACAGCATTCACGCGCGTGGCGGATGGGATATCTACCTCACGGGATCGAACGCGTTCCTCCTGAGTTCGGACCTGGCGACCCTGTTCACAGGGCGCCACGGGGAGGTACACATCCTCCCCTTCAGCTTCGGCGAATACCGCTTCTACTTTGACGAGCAGGGGGCCGTCGACGACGACTTCGACGGATTCATCAGGCGCGGCGGGCTCGCCGGGTCCTACGATTACGATGACATCTCGGAGTCGTACGGTTTTCTTCGGCGCGGGCGGATCGGGACCCGCTGCCGATCTAGAGGCACTCGGTCAGAATCTGGAACACCTCGCTGCGCTCCAGTTTCTTGGCGCAGCCGCCGGTGAGCACGCAGGTGTCCGCAACCTTGTGCAGCGTCTCGTCGGACGCGTCGGAGCCCATCTCGGCGAAGCTCGTGGGAAGCCCCATCTCGCCGATGAACGTCTGCAGGCGGTCGATGCCCTCGAGCGCCACCGTAAGGTCGTCTTTGCCCTTGGCGTCGACGCCCCACACCTCGCGCGCCCAGCGGGCGAACTGCTCGGGCGCCTCGGGGGCAAGGTGGCGGTAGAGCGCAGGGTGGATGACCGCGAGCCCCATGCCGTGGTTGGTGTGGGTGTAGGCGCCGTACTGGTGCTGGATCATGTGCGCCTGGAAGTCCGTTGACTTGCCGATCTTGAGCACGCCGTTCTCGGCCATGGCGGAGTCATAGACGAGCTCGCTTCGGGCATCGAGGTTCTGGTCGTCGTCCGCGATGACGCGCATGTTGCGGATGACGTTACGCTGGATGGCGAGGTTGATGTCGTCGGTGACGTTGCGTCCGCGCGGGCTTCCGAAATAGCTCTCCATGCAGTGCGAGAGCGTGTCGAACGCGCCGCTCATGAACTGCGCATGCGGTACGGTGAGCGTGAGCGCCGGGTCGAGCGCCGCCCACATGGGCATCGCCCCCAGATAGGCGCCCTTCACGTGCGTCTCCTCGTTGGTGATGACGGCGCCGTTGTTCTGCTCGGCGCCCGTGCCGGAGAGCGTAACGATGCATCCCATGGGGATGAACGAGCTCGGCATCTTGCCGTCGGCGTGCTCGAACGTCTCGATGTCCTCGTCAAGCATCGCCTGCGCGGAGACCACCTTGCAGCAGTCGAAGACCGACCCGCCGCCGACGGAGAGAATGAAGTCGACCTGCTCCTCGCGTGCGAGCGCGGCGCCTTCCTGGCACTTCTCGTAGGTCGGATTGGGCATGATGCCGCCGAAGTCCACCACGCGCTTGCCCGCGCTCGTGAGTTTATCGACCACGTGGCCGTAGACGCCGGTTCGTTTGACCGAGCCTCCGCCGTAGGCGAGCATCACTGTCTTGCCCATGGCACCCATCTCGGCGTCGAGTGCCTGGTCCATGGCCCCCTCGCCGAAGTAGTTCCTGACCGGGTAGTCGTACGTGAATGAGTTCATGGCAATTCCTCCTAGTAAGTTATCAGTGCGGTCTGACGCTCGTCTACACGTTGCGCACGAGCCCGGACATCCATTCGATGGTGGCGGGGTCGTGGTGGTCGAAGAACGCGCTGCGCCCGGTGTCGAGCGCGGTGATGGCGACCATCTCGTCGTCGCCCAGCGCGAAGTCGAAGACGTCGAAGTTCTGCTCCATGCGATCGCGGTGCGTGCTCTTAGGGATGCAGACCACACCGCGCTGCAGCAGCCAGCGCAACACGACCTGGGCGACCGTCTTGCCGTGCGCCTCGCCGATGCGAGCGAGGACCTCGTTGCGGAAGAGGTCGTTTCTGCCCTCCGCAAAGGGCGCCCAGCCCTCCGTGGCCACCTCCTTGCCGGCCATGTACTCCTGTGCCTCGCGCTGCTGGAAGAACACGTTGCACTCGACTTGGTTCACGGCGGGGGCGATGCGGTTGAACGAGATGAGGTTTGCGAGGTGATCGGGGTAGAAGTTAGCTGTGCCTATGGCGCGGATAACGCCCTGCTCGTAGAGCTCCTCCATGGCGCGCCACGCGCCGAAGACGTCGCCGAACGGCTGATGGATGAGGTAGAGGTCGACGTAGTCGAGCCCCAGCCGCTTGAGCGACGCGTCGAAGCCGCGCTTGGCCCCCTCGTAGCTCGCATCCGAAATCCACAGCTTGGTCGTCACGAACACCTCGTCGCGCGGCAGGCCGCTCGCACGAATGGCGGCCCCGACCGCCTCCTCGTTGCCGTAGCTCGCGGCCGTGTCGAGCAGCCGGTAGCCGACCGAGAGCGCGTCCTCCACGGCGCGCTGGCATTCCGCGGCGTCCGGGATCTGGTACACGCCGAAGCCGAGCTGCGGCATCCTGACGCCGTTGTTCAAGGTGATGTAGTTCATGGTGCCTTCCTTTCTCGCAACTTGGCGTATCCACCATACGAGGGGAGCCGCGTCGGCGGAAGTTTCCGTTGGTGAGGGTTCTATAACGCTGGGGTGCGCACGGTGTTATAACTCGCGGGTTCTAGGCGTCACCTCAAAGAGATCGGCGCCGAGCTCGTCGGCGATGGCCTGAGCTACGACAGCGGTGTGGCCCTGTGCCGAGTAGTAGGCCACGAGGACGTTGCCGTCTGCAGCGGGCACTGCGGCGGGCTCGTCCTCGACAGCCGACTGGTCCTCGGCGGCGGCTTGGTTGGTCCGTTATCGTCTGAGCGCTACTCCTGCGCGTCGAAATCGGGGCGTATGGCCAGGTAGCCCGCGAGTGCTTCCTCAGTGGCGGTGTAGTAGGTCATGGTCCCGTCGAGCTTGGCAATCTCGGCCATCTCGTCTTCGGTGAGGGAGAAGTCGAAGATGTTCGCGTTGTCGGCGATGTGGGCGGGGTTCTTGGAGCCGGGGATTATGGAGGTGCCCATCTGCACGTGCCAGCGCAGGATCACCTGGGCCGGGGTCTTGCCATACTTCTCGGCGAGAGCGACGAAGACGGGCTCTTCCAGAAGACCTTTGTCGCCGTGGCCGAGCGGGTACCACGCCTCGATCACCGTGCCGTACGGCGCGAGGTAGGCGCGCAGGTCGCGCTGGGCGTGATAGGGGTGGCACTCAACGGTCACGAGCTGCGGCTTGATGTCGGCGACCTCGATGACCTCGGCGATCTTGTCTTGCGGGAAGTTGGAGAGGCCGAGGGCGCGCACCTTGCCCACGCGGTACGCCTCCTCCATCGTGCGCCACGCGGCCAGGTAGTCGCCTACCGGCTGGTGCAGGATGAGCATGTCGACGTAGTCGAGCCCCAGGCGCTGGAGCGTGGCGTCCACCGCCGGCATACCCGCGTCGTAGACACTCGGCCAGAGCTTGGTGGAGACGAAGATCTTGTCGCGCGCGATGCCGCTCTTGGCGATGGCACGGCCCACGGCGCGCTCGTTCATGTAGGCGTTGGCGGTGTCGATGTGCTCGTAGCCAGCCGCGAGCGCGGCGGTTGCGGCTGCCTCGGCCTCGGCCGGGGTCATGAGGAAGGTGCCCAAACCCTCGATGGGCATCTCTACGTCGTTGTTGAGCTTCAGATACTCCATGGTCTCCTCCTTAATGGTGACTTTTCGAATACAAGGCTACGGCGTTTACTGACGTGCGAGAAGTTCACGTTGGAATGATGGATATAACCATGGGGTATATACGGCACATAATGCGTGACAGGAGGATCGATGTACAACCCACAGCTTGACACTTTCATCCGCGTGGCGGAGGCGGGCAGCTTCTCCAAGGCGGCACAAGAGTCCTTCATCACGCCCACGGCCGTCATCAAGCAGATGAACCTGCTGGAGTCGCGGCTAGGCCTTACGCTGTTCCACCGATCGCATCAGGGGCTTTCGCTTACGCGAGCAGGCAGGTCGCTGCTCGCCGACGCCCGCCATATCGTGCAGTACTCTCAAGAATCAATCGCACGCGCCCGCGTCGCCGAGCGTGGAGAGAAGCGCATCATCCGCGTGGGAGTGTCGCTCATGACACCCAGCACGCCGCTCACGAAGCTGTGGCCAAAGGTGAAGGAACGTTGCCCTGGCATGAGCCTTCAGGTGGTCACGTTTGAAAACACACCCTCGGCGGCGCGCGGTTTGGCGAACCTCGGGCAAGACATGGATATCGTGGTGGGGATTTTCGACGATGCCTTTCTTAAAGAGCGCGGGTGCCTGGGCCTCGAGCTTTCGCGCGAGCCGCTCTGGTGCGCCGTTCCCGTCGACAGCGAACTCGCCAAACGCGACATCGTCACATTCGACGACCTCCACAACCACAGTCTTATGCTTATACGCCGGGGCTGGAACACCGAAATCGACCGCGTACGCGACGAGATACTCTTGCATCATCCTCAAATCGCGCTCGTAGACTTCCCGCAATATCGGGTGGAGGTGTTCAATCGCGGCGCGAACGAGGACCTCGCGCTTGCGACGCTGCCGTTGTGGGCCAACGTCCACCCCATGCTCAAAACCGTCCCTACCGATTGGGACTGTCTCGTGTCTTACGGGCTGCTTCATTCGCCGCACCCCGCCGACCATGTGCGGGAGTTCCTCGATGCGGTGTCTGCCGCGCTCGAGGCAGAGCATCGATAGGCAGTCGCGAGCAGATGCGCTTATGTCTATGGGGACAACGGGAATAACAACCTCCGAACCTTCTGGTTCGGAGGCTTTCTTTTTGCATGTCTGCCTAAAACGACTCTTTGCCAAAGCCCCTTGAGCATCGGGCGGCATTATTGAGCGTGGGCGTTATCGTAGGTATCTTTGATCTCTTCCGGCAAATCGTCGGGGATCAGCGCCTTTACTCTATCCTCGTTGCCATCCTGAATCGCCTGCTCGTAGTACCAGCATTTGAACTTCAACATGTCCAGCGCGCGGTTCATCTTCGCAATCTCCGACTCCATGTGGGCCTTTCGCTCCTCGAACATGGCCTTGCGCTTGGGATATGTTGATGGGCCCTCCGCACACCATTCCATGAACAGCCGGATGTCTTTGATCTCCATCCCAGCCTTCTTCAGGCATTCGATGACCCGAAGCGCCTCGAGTTCCGTATCGCCGAATCGGCGAATGCCGGACGTCCGCTCCAGCCCCGGGAACAATCCCTGCTTATCGTAATAACGCAGCGTGGAAACGGGCAGACCGAACATCTCCGCCACCTGTCCGATTGTGTACATGGTTCCTCCGGATAAATCTAGAATTCATTCCTTGACCTAAAGTTAGGTTTAGGTATTACCTTCATTCTCGTCAATACAAATCGGGAGCGCAAGGGGTGTTCCGTAATCGCCGGTCACCCCGCCCTTGAGCAGGCGCAACGAATGGGCATGGGAGTCTAGGCGCGGCTTAGCTGCGCGGGAGCAGTTTTGTGCTCAAAACCATCGACAGGAGGAATCAAACATGACGATTAAACAGACAGCGGGTAGAGATGCCCTGGGGGACTTTGCCCCCAAATTTGCACAGCTCAATGACGATGTGCTGTTCGGCGAGGTGTGGAGTCGAGAAAACGGGCTTTCCCTTCGAGACCGCAGCGTGGTGACGGTGGTCGCTTTGATGGCACAGGGGCTGACGGACTCTTCGTTCCAGTATCATCTGATGTCCGCAAAGAACAACGGCGTGACCAGGGCTGAGATGGCGGAAATCCTTACGCATGCGGCGTTTTATGCGGGATGGCCCAAGGCGTGGGCGGCCTTTCGCATGGCGAAGGAGGTCTGGGCAGATGACGATGCCGCTGATGCAAAGGCCGAGCACCAAAACGAGATGGCCTTTCCCATCGGTGCCCCCAACGACGCATTCGCAAAGTACTTTATCGGGCAAAGCTACCTCGCGCCCCTTTCCACCGAGCAGGTCGGCATTTACAACGTTACGTTTGAGCCCGGCTGCCGCAACAACTGGCACACACATCACGCCAAAAGCGGTGGTGGACAGATCCTCGTCTGCGTGGCTGGTCGAGGGCTTTACCAGGAATGGGGCAAACCGGCACAGGAGCTGTGCCCTGGCGATGTAGTAAATATTCCCGCGGGCGTAAAGCACTGGCACGGTGCGGCGCCCGACAGCTGGTTCTCCCATCTCGCGGTGGAGGTTTCGGGCGAGGAGGCCTCCAACGAGTGGTTGGAGCCCGTGGACGACGAGCAATACCTTAAAGCGACTGACAAGGAGGCTTAGGTATGGAACAGCTGAATCTGACGCAGGAATGGGACAAAGTATTCCCCAAAAGCGACAAGGTTGAGCACAGCAAAGCGACCTTCCACAACCGATACGGCATCACGCTGGCGGCCGACGTCTACGTGCCTAAGAACGCGGAAGCAAGCTGCCCGCCATCGCCGTCAGCGGCCCGTTTGGCGCGGTGAAGGAGCAGTCTTCCGGTCTGTACGCGCAGAAAATGGCGGAGCAGGGCTTTTTCGCAATTGCCTTTGACCCGTCCTATACCGGCGAGAGCGGCGGCACGCCCCGCTATGTAGCATCGCCGGACATCAACACCAAGGACTTCTGTGCAGCGGTGGATTTCCTCTCTGTGCAGGAAAGCGCTGAACGCGCAGCGCACCGAGGACTATAAAAACGGCAGCTATGCGCTGGCGGGCGGCGTGGTCGATCCGCTACCGGAGGATGCGCCGCAGTTTGTAGCGGACTATTACGCCTACTACAAAACTCCGCGAGGCTATCATCCCCGCAGCCTGAACTCCAACGGTGGCTGGAATGCGACGTCTTCGCTGTCATTTTTGAATATGCCGATTTTGCAATATAGCAGCGAAATCCGCTCTGCTGTGTTGCTGGTGCATGGCGAGAAGGCGCACTCTCGCTATTTCAGTGAAACCGCGTACGGCAAGCTGACGGGGGACAACAAGGAATTGCTCATTATCCCTGGTGCCAGCCACACCGACCTTTACGATCAGATGGACATCATTCCGTTTGGAAAGCTGAAGGCATTCTTTGAGGAATATCTGAAATAAGGCGTGCCTTGATTTAATTCCAAGTCTCCAGCAACGATTCTTCTAAAGAGTGGGAGTAGCTGAAACGAGGCGATTGAATAACTCCATACGTTTAGGTTAAAACAAACTAATATGCCGCGCGCCTGCGGCATGAAGAAGGGAGATTCCTATGAATATCGTTGTATTGAGTGGTAGCCCGCGCAAGGGTGCCAATACCGACACCATGGTCGAGGCGTTTGCCGAGACCGCGCGCGAGGGCGGCCATACGGTCGAGGTCGTCCGCGTTGCCGGCAAAAAGATCGCTGGTTGTCTGGGATGCCAGTACTGCTTTACCCATGAGGGCACTTGCGTGCAGAAGGACGACATGGCCGACGTGATCGAGTCGCTGAAAGGCGCCGACATGGTTGTCTTCGCTTCGCCTATCTACTGGTTTGATATCACTGCGCAGGAGAAGGCCGCCATCGACCGTCTGTACGCCTTCGGTGCTACGGGCTTCCCGTTCACCAAGACGGCCCTTTTGCTCGATAGCCACAGCGAGGGCGTCTATGACGCGGCGATCGCCATGTACAAGTCAACCTGCGCGTACTGCAAGTGGGAGGACCAGGGCATTGTCACCATCAGCGGCATGACCGAGCGCGACAGCATGGCATCGTCGCCCAAGTTGGAAGAGGTGCGAGAGCTCGCTCGCAAGCTCGCCTAAGGACAAGAAGAACGCATGGCAATCGGTGTTGGTGGAAATGCTTGCAATCCTTATCAAGAGGAATGCTGATTGCCATGCGTTGATGCTTCCGCGGACAATTCCGGCGTGCTAAAACGCCTTCTCGTTCAAGAATTCCCTGAACGCGGGGATGTCGAAGCCGACGAGGCCACGTCCACGTTCCACGATAACGCCGTCCTCCAGGAGGCGGCGTTTGTATTCAAGACTTTAGTCTGCTGGCCGCGCAGCGGCCAGCTTTAAACCACCCGCTACG
>CABQAK010000057.1 GCA_902462065.1 uncultured Collinsella sp. | reverse complement strand
CCCGTCATGCCGCCACCTCCCCGCGTGCTCGTCGCCCTTCCCGGCAGAAACTCATGAAGAGTTCCTCGAGGTCCTGCCCGGGCCGAAGCGCATCCTCGTAGGCGAGGCGCCCTCCGCAGATGATGCCGATGGTGTCCGCCATCTGCTGCACCTCGGAGAGGATGTGGCTCGAGACGATCACCGTCGTGCCCGCCGCCGCGAAGCCGCGGATCTGGTCGCGCAGCTCCTCGATGCCGATGGGGTCGAGGCCGTTGGTGGGCTCGTCGAGCACGAGCAGGCGTGGCCGGGCGATCAGCGCCAGCGCGAGCCCCAGGCGCTGCCGCATGCCCATCGAGAAGCGCCCGGCGCGCTTCTTCCCAGTGTCTGCGAGGTCCACGGCGGCGAGCACCTCATCTATGCGGCTCTCGGGAAGGCCCAGCAGCGTGGTGCGCACGCGCAGGTTCTCGCGCGCGGTGAGGTTGGGGTAGAGCGGCGCCTCCTCGATGAGGCTGCCGATTGCGTAGAGGTCCTCGCGGCGCCAGGCGTGCCCGGCAAAGAGGATCTCCCCGGCCGTCGGCCGCAGCATCCCGCAGATCATCTTGAGCGTTGTCGACTTGCCGGCGCCGTTGGGGCCGAGCAGCCCGTACACCTCGCCCTCGCGGATATGAAGGCTCACGTCGGCCACGGCGTCCTGCGCCTGGTCGCCGCGGCCGAAGCGCTTGGTGAGCCCGCGCGTCTCGAGCATGTAATCCATGGGCTTATCCTTTCTCTTCCGGGCGCGCGGGCCGAGTCGCCGTGCCCGCGCGCCTTACCTTTCGGGTTCACCATCCATGATGGGGCGCGTTTCTAACGAAGCCGTAACGGCCGTTGGGCTCTTTTGGTGCCAGCCCTTCTCGACCCGTACGCATTTGCTTAAAGCAACAACTTTCCCGATCGATGTAATCACCGAATCAAAACGTGTACACCAGCCACCAAAGATGCCGAAAAATGTCGCTTTTGGAGGCTGATGTACACAAATGCAGAATCCAGCGCAGCCCAGAGGCGCCCTCCACATGTCTGGACTCTCTATGGCTGCGCTGGATAGACATCGCTGGAACGGGTATAGTATCGAAAGTTTTGTCGTTAACCAGCGGGGGAGTCCTGTGGGCATCAAAAAGAAGATCAAAAAGGAGCTTATCGGCACTTCCGATTACCCGTCGAATAAGATCTTTACGATCTCCAATTTCATCACCTTTACGCGCCTGATCCTCACCCTGGTATTTCTGTACCTGTTTGTGACGGATAACAACCGTGTCATCGCCATCGTTATCTACGCCGTTGCCGCCTCCACCGACTGGATGGACGGTCAGATCGCCCGCATGACTAAGACGGTCTCGTGGCTCGGCAAGGTCATGGATCCCATTTGCGACCGTGCGCTGCTGTTCACCGGCGTACTTGGACTGGTGGTCCGCGGAGAGCTGCCCATCTGGGTCTGCGTACTCATTATTGGCCGCGACATCTATCTGGGCATCGGCACGCTTATCGTGCGTCATTATCACCGTCGCCCCATCGATGTGGTCTTTCCCGGAAAGATTGCCACGGCGCTGCTCATGACCGGCTTCTCACTCATGCTGCTCGGTTTCCCCGTTATTGACGGCCTGCACCTTTTATCTTCAACCCTTACGGCCTTCCCGGGCCTCAACGGAAGCTCGGTGCCCCTCGGCATCTTCTTTGTGTACGGCGGCGTGATCTTCTCCATGCTCACGGCTGTCATCTACTCCATTAAGGGCGGAGTGGCCATTAAACAGGCTCTCGCGCATCCCGAGGACGAGGACATCGACTTTCTGAACCCTGAAATCGAAGACTGATTCGTTGGGGTATGATTACGTACGGTTCATTATTTGCGGCACGTCCGCGATAAGTTAGGGGTTGTCATGGACAACATGGTTAACAATATGCCTCAGAATGATAAGACTGCTGACGCTACCTGCGTATTCCGCGTGCCTTCAAGCGACGTCACCGTTCCCGACCTCATGGCCAACGTGCGCATCACCGCCCCCGTCCTGTCCATCGTCAAGGGTCCGCAGACTGGTGCCGCCTTTGAGCTCGAGGACGACGTGACCACCATCGGCCGCGATCCCGCGAACGGCATCTTCCTTAATGACATGACCGTTTCGCGCAGCCACGCGCGCATTATTCGCGAGGGCCTCGGCGCTCGCATCGAGGACCTGGGCTCGCTCAATGGTACCTGGGTCGACGGTGCCATTGTCAATGCAGCCCCGCTGCACGACGGTTCTTCCGTTCAGATCGGTACGTTTACGCTCATCTACCACGAGAGCACGCCGGAGCGCATCGAAACCGGTGAGTAGGGCATGGCCGAACGCAACTATCTGAGTATCGGCCAAGTCGTCAACCTACTTCGAGGCGCATACCCCGATCTTTCGAACTCAAAAATTAGATTTCTAGAGGATGAGGGGCTCATTACCCCTCATCGTACGCCTAAGGGATACCGTCAGTACTCTAAGGAGGACGTTGATCGTCTGGAGGTCATCCTGCACTTGCAGAAGACCCGCTACATGCCGCTCAACGTGATTAAGCAGCGCTTGGAAAACGCCACGGACCTGTCAACGCTCGCCTACGAGGTGGGCTTGCTATCCGATGTTCCGCTCAAGACGGAGCCCAAGGAGACTAAGCAAAAGCTGCATCCCATCGAGACCATTCCCGATATGTTGGGCGTCGAAATTTCGTTTATCCGCTCGCTCGCCGAGAACGACCTCATTCGCATCATCAAGAGTCCGCAGAATCGCGAGCTTGTCGATGGTCGCGATTTTCCGATCATCCGCTACTGCTCCGAGCTGTCGCGCTTCCATATCGAGCCGCGCAACCTGCGTCAGTACGTGTCTTCCGCCAACCGCGAGTCCTCGATGTTTGAGCAGGTGCTTGTGAGCATGCTCGGCATGGATACCTCCGATGACGAGCGCGACGCCAAGCTCGAGCGTGCGTTTAAGAAGCTTCACGACCTGACGGAGGGCGTGCACACCGCGCTGCTCAAGAACCGCGTTTTTGAGTCGCTCAACGCCGTGGTCGAGGACGCCGACATCGATGCACTCGATGAGGAAATCACTCGCTCCGAGTCCACCAAGGCCAAAAACGAAGAGATAGCCGCGCCGGCTTCGCACAAGGATTCTCTCGTCAAGCCGCTCAAGGTCGTCCCCCCTTCGCAATCCGGCACCGCCACCGCGGGCAAATAACCGCTGCTGAAATTTCGGGAACCCATTGAAAGGTCATGCAATGTACGACTTCGAATCTCAAATCGTCGACATCCCCGACTATCCCGAGCCCGGAGTCATCTTTAAAGACATCACGCCGCTCTTTGGCAATCCCGAGGCGCTCAAAGCCATGACCGATGCCCTCGCCGAGCACTTTGCCGGCATGGGAATCACCAAGGTCGTGGGTCCCGAGGCTCGCGGCTTTATGGTTGGCGTACCGGTAGCTGTAGCCCTTGGCGCCGGCTTTGTTCCCGCACGTAAACCGGGCAAGCTACCGCGCAAGACTGTGAGCCAGAGCTACGAGCTCGAGTACGGAACGGATTCCATTGAGATCCATGCCGACGCTATCAGCTCTAAAGATACCGTGTTGATTCTGGACGACTTGGTCGCGACGGGCGGAACCGTCGAGGCAACAGGTAAACTGGTGCGAGATATGGGCGCAAAGCTTATCGGTTACGGTTGTATCCTTGAGCTTGCGTTTCTCAACCCGCGCGAGAAGCTCACGCCGTCTGATGACGATGTGGAGCTCTTTAGCCTGGTGACGGTGGACTAGCCGTTACCCTTAGTTACTGGAAAGGAAGCTACATGCGCACAGCAAACACGCACAAAAACATGGCACGCTGCGCTGCTACGGCAACCCTCGCTTGTGTTTTGGGCTTGGGCCTCGCGGCTCCTGCCTACGCCGATACCGCATCCGACCTTGCCGCTGCTCGTACGAAGCTCGAGCAGATCGGTACCCAAACTCAGCAGATTTACGATGAGCTCGCCACGCAGACGCAGGCGCTCGATCAGACTGCCGGCGAGATCACGCAAAAGCAGCAGGAGATCGCCGATGGTCAGGCTAAGCTCTCAACCTATGTCGCCGGCGAGTACAAAACCGGCGGTCTGAGCCTGCTTCAGGTTCTGACGGGTGTCGATGACCTGAGCGATATGCTCAACCGTCTGTTCTACTACGGCAAAGTTTCCGATAAGCAAGCTCAGACCATTCAAGAGGTCAAGGAGCTTAAGCAGCAGCTCACCGATAAGCAGGCCGAGCAGGAGAAGAACGTCGCCGCCACGCAAAAGAAGGTCGACGAGCTTAACGCCCAGCAGGCTGAAGCCCAGAACGTCGTAAACTCCCTGGATTCGCAGCTGCAGGCCGAGCTTGCCGCCGAGGCCGAGGCCAACGCCGCGCTGCAGGCCGGCATCAACGCCAGCACCGCCGAGAAGGCCACGGTGAGCAACGAGACTGCCGGTACGACCGAGAACACCAACAACGGTGGCCAGACCAGCAATAACAACAACCAGGGCGGCAACACTCCGGCTCCTACGCCGGCACCTGCTCCGACGCCGCAGCCCTCCACGCCTGCTCCGGCTCCGACGCCTTCTGCTCCGAGCCAGTCCGTCGACGGCGGTTCTGTTGTCTCGCGTGCATACAGCAAGCTTGGTTGCGCCTATTCCTGGGGCGGAATTGGCCCGAACAGCTTCGACTGCTCTGGTTTTGTAAGCTATTGCCTTACTGGTCGCTATTGCCGCCTGGGCACCACGGGCACCTTTATGGGCTGGACGCGTGTGTCCGATCCGCAGCCCGGTGACGTTGTAGTCAACTCGTACCACACCGGCATTTACATCGGTGGTGGTCAGATGATTCATGCTTCTGACTACAACACGGGTGTTATCATCAGCTCCGTTGCCGCCGGCATGAACAACAACTACATTTTCGTGCGCTACTAAGTATTCAGATAAAGCAAACGGATATGGACCTCGTGGCTTTGAGTCATGGGGTCCATTCTTTTGCCTTTAGTGCAGTCCGCTATCTAGTTTTGAATACTAGATAGCGGCCCAATCGGTCTGCAAGATGGCTATAATTGAATGGGAACGATTAGAAAGGACCCTCTATGAGCTGGGCACTTATCTCCGATTCAAGCTGCAACCTCCGCGATTGGCAACCGACCGCGCCCCATACCACCTTTGCATTTGCGCCCCTCAAAATTCGAGTGGGGGAGCATGAATTCGTCGATGACCTTTCGCTCGATGTTCATGAGCTCAACTGCGCTGTTCAGGCGGAGACGAACGCTTCTTCGAGCGCTTGTCCCAGCGTAGGGGAGTGGGCCGAGCTCTTCAAATTGGCAGACAAGACCATCTGCATGCCGATCTCTGAGGGCGTGTCGGGCAGCTACAACGCGGCAGCCACGGCTCGCGATATGGTTCTTGCCGAGGAGCCCGACCGACAGATTCATCTAGTCAATTCACGCGCAGCTGGCGGCAAAATGGACCTCATTTTCTTGCTGTTCGACCGCTATCTTGCAAGCAATCCGAATGTCTCATTCGAGGATGCTTGCGCATACTTCGATAGCCTTGAACAGAACAGCAAAATCCTCTTCAGTTTGTGCAATTACGAAAACCTCGCCAAAGCCGGACGTATCCCTAAGGCAGCCGGCGTCATTGCCAACAAGCTCAATATCCGTATTTTGGGCACAGCGAGTGAGGCCGGTAAAATCGAACTCGTCGGGCACACGCGTGGCGAAAAGAAGATGCTCAACAAGATCATCGACACTATGGAAGCCGAGGGCTTTACGGGCGGTGAGGTCGTCATAGATCACGTTGAGAACGAAGCTGGAGCCCAGGCGCTCACTGACCGCATAGTCGAGCATTGGCCCGGCTCCAAGACCATCATCATGCCCTGCAACGGCCTGGATTCCTATTACGCCGAGATGCACGGCCTCATCATCGGCTACGGCATGGGCGTAGCTTCGGGCAAATAAAGTCCAACCAAGCAAAAATACGGGCGGGACAAAGCGACAGATGGCTCTTTGTCCCGCCCGTTTTATACGTCGGCTAGCTATTAAACCCGTTGAACTTGAGATAGCTCATCAAGTAAGCCTTCGAAACGAAGGACGATACCGCGCTACGCACAAGCAGCGACTCACGCGTTACCTGATGCGCCGTATCGGGCACGGGAGTCTGCTCGACGGAAAACGCCGCACGAATCGATGCCTCGAGCTGATCGACCACATAATCAAAGGCCGTCGGGGCATCGTAGCTCAAACGCTGAATGTTAAAGAGTGCCTGCACCGCAGCAATAGGTAGCACCTGCTTAAAGATGCAGATAGCGATCAGGCGGGCAATCTGCTCGCGGCCATATTGCTTTTTGACCGGAGCAGGCACTAGGCCGACCTTTACGTAGTTATTGATCATCGATGGCGTAATGATAGGCTGCTCAACGCAAATGGACAGCGGCTCCATCCAAAGCGCAACATACTCAATAACCTGGTCGCGGTAGAGTGTCACATTGGGCAACTGGTCATAGCGCGGCAGACTCAACGTATTGAGTTTGCGCACGATATCGGACTGAATAAATGCATCGGGCAGCACAGTGGGCTGAATATCCTCAGGCTTAATGCTGACCGACGAATCGGACATCGGGATAACGCGTTTGGCGTGGTTCATAAGGATCCTCCGTTCATTAGCTATATTGTATTCTAGGTTATCTAGTTTTGCATACTATATAACCGGAAAGTAAAAGTGGTTGGACAGCACATTGATACACCGTCCAACCACTTTGTTAAAAGACAACAACCTTACATAAGATATATTATCGTACTTATCCGCGGAGAAACGCGTATGCGCTCGTTGCTGCTATGGCTCCGTCAGAAACGGCGGTCACAACCTGACGTAAGCGCTTGGAACGGATGTCGCCAGCAGCAAATAGACCTGGCGTGCGGGTCGCCATGGATTCATCAGTCAGAATGCCGCCATCAGGCGCCAGATCGACTAGATGCTCAACAAGCTCGGTATGGGGTTGCGTCCCGGTAAAGACAAAGATGCCAAACGAGCCGGGCTCAAATGACTCGGCATGAGTCTCACCGGATGCATTGTCCTTAAAGGTAATCGTCGTTGGCATGGCTTCGCCCGAGAGCTCCACAATACTAGTTTGGTACCTAACTGAAATATTATCTTTTGCAAGAACTTTTTGAACAACGCCATCAGGCGCACGAAACTGGTCGCGACGCAGCACGATGGTCACGCTGCTGGCGATTTCTGACAAGAACAGAGCTTCCTCGCAGGCAGCATTGCCGCCGCCGATGACAAAGACCTCCTTGCCGCGAAAGAACATGCCGTCGCACGTCGCACAATACGAAACGCCACGACCGCGATACGTATCCTCGCCAGCGAAACCTGCCGGACGCGGCGTGGCACCCATGCAAGCGATAACGCTCGAGGCCAGCGTATCGCCCATATCGTGATGCACCGTAAACAGCGCTGCATCGGCATCGTAGTCGACGCCCGTCACCATACTCCATTCAACCTGAGCCCCCAAGCCTTCAGCATGTTGTTGGAACCGCTCACCAAGTTCAGCACCACTCAGCAGCGGAATGCCCGGATAGTTCTCGACCTCGTTGGTTGTGGCGATCTGCCCTCCCGACATGCCCTGTTCAATCACGGTCGTCGTTAGGTTGGAGCGCGCCGCATAAATGGCTGCGGCATAGCCCGCAGGGCCGCCACCGATAATCGCAACATCGATCGGCTGATCGGTAGTCATGAAGAGACCTCCTGTCGAAAGATTGGCGTTCTTTGCGCTCATACCCAAATTTAGGCGAACGTGACACTCATGCACTACAATGATTCATTGCGAAACAAAGATGAAGGGGAGTTATCGATGGATCAAACGCAGACGAGCAACGACGCTCCCCTGCCCACGCAAAGCACTCCCCAACCGGAGCAAATGACCGTTTCACCTGCACAAAAACCCCTAGTAACCATTGTGCACGCATCGGTTGGATCGGGCCACAAAGCCGCCGCCAACGCGATTGCACAAGCATTTGATCTTATCCGCGGCACCAAGGGAATCCCTGAGGATATTGAAATTGAAGTGCTCGATATCCTTGATTTTGGACGTATTAAATTCGACGGCAATAAGACCGCGGCTTCTTTTACGGGAGCCACGCGCCCCATTTACGACCTGACCTGGCGATATACGCTTACGGGACATCTTCTCTGGGGTGGCGGCACGGCATGGTCGCGTATTATGTTCCCCGCCTTCAACGAATATATTCGTCGCCGCAGGCCTATAGCCGTAGTCGCAACGCACATCACAGCAGCCAATGTTGCCGTGGGCGCCCGCGTAATTACGGGTATCGATTATCCGGTTATCTGCGTACCGACCGACTACGAAGTCGAGGGCTGGTGGCCCCACAAGGACACCGATCTATTCTGTGTGGCCAACGAGTTTATGGCCGAAACGCTGCGCCCGCGCAAGGTTCCCGAGTCAAAGATCCGCATAACGGGCATCCCCATCCGAGCCGGTTTCGATTCAGATTACAAACGCGAAGATGAGTTGAGCAAGTTCAATCTCCCCATCGACAAGACCGTCGTGCTGGTAATGGCCGGTGCCAGCTTGCCTCAACCGTACGTCCGCTTTCGCGCGGCGATGGACCGCACACTCCCCTTCCTGCGCAGCTTCGAGGACATGCACTTTGTCTTTTTGCCGGGCAAGGATAAGGAATACGCCACCCGCCTCAAGACGCTCATCGACGCCATGAAGCTCGACAACGTCACGGTTCTGGACTACGTGGACGACATGGCGGCCCTCATGCACGGCTGCGACCTGGCAATCCTCAAATCGGGCGGACTCACGGTCACCGAGTGCCTGTGCGCGCATCTGCCGATGATCCTGCTGGGCAAATCATACGGCCAGGAAAAGGCCAACACCACGATGCTCACCGGCATGGGCGCCAGCATGCATGTCACCACCGCACGAGAACTCATCGTAACCCTGTGCCATCTGCACGATCATCCCGAATCACTCAAAGCCTTACTCATCAACGGCGAAGTGCTACGCCGTCCCCACGCAGCCGAAGATATCGCCATCGCAACCATGGAGCTCGTAGGCAAGCCCCAAAAACGTAAACGAGCCTTCTGCCGCTTCTACTGGGGAGGAAAGCCCGCGCATATCCGCTAGCACCGGACTGTCCGCCGTGGCGCAGGCCGCCCACACATATCATTCCATGCTCAAACATTCTCGCTTCGCTTCGCTCGCTGCGAAACTGCGCGTGGAACGATATGTGTGGGCGGCCTGCGCCACGGCTATACGTACGCACTAGCAGCCATATCGGTTACCCTACTAAAAGCAGCGAAGGGAAACTCGAAAACAAGAAATCAAAGTAATCCGATCTGACAAAGGAGCCGTCTCTTTGTCAGATCGGATTACTTGTTAGACACAGCTTCTAGATACAGCATTAGGCTTCAGATGGGAAGCCATAACCAATTGCGAGCATGTAAACGTAGCTCGCCCCTGGGAGGCCCCTATATATCGTCCCGCGCGCAGTTTCGCAGCGCAGCGAGAATGTTTGAGCACGGGATGATATA
>CABQAK010000056.1 GCA_902462065.1 uncultured Collinsella sp. | reverse complement strand
AGCCGCGGCCTCGCGCTCGGCAGCACGACGGCGGGCGCGCACCACCTGAGCCTCGCTAATCTGCGCCAACGCACGTGCCTGCGCGACCTCATCGGAAATCGGCGCCGAGGAGTCAGCTGCAACGGTGCGCTTGACGCGCGTCATGCGCGTGGTACGGCGCTTGGGCTTGGTGACCTCCTCGCCGTCAGCAGCAGGCTTGGCCGTGCGGCGCGTACGCTTGGGCTTTGCCGGAGCAGCCTCCTCACCAGTTGCAGGCACGGCCTTCTCAGCCGTTGCAGGCGTAGGCGTCGAAGCAGCCTTAGGCGTCTCAGGAGCCGAGGCATGCGCGGGCGCCGCGACCTGGTCCGACGCAACCGGTGCAGCGGGAGCGGCTTGCGTCGTCGTTATTTCGTTTTCTTGCTGTTGATCAGACACAGTGTTTGCTCAACTTTCTTTTCAAGCCCTGTGATCACATGCTCCCTGCATAAACCTTCAGGGCGGCTAAACAGTCTAGTTCCGTTCAAAACGACGGACATCATTGATCTGTATCGAGATGATTGCGTCATATACGCAGCGTTAGTGTAACACAACCGCCGCCACCTGCAACTTAGTCATTGGGAACGCTCTTAAACGACTAGTCAAAAGGGGCACTCTTTGGTTTAACACCCACAAATCTGACTGCCTCCGCCAAAACTATGGCGGTTTACTACGATGAATCGCTCAACCGCGACCACTCCGAAACTTGTTGAACTAAAACCGCAGGTAGATGCCCTGCACTTTTTTGCGAAAAGCTGGCGTGGTTGGAATTTCTCATATTCATCGTAGTGAACCGGCATAGTTTCGTATTTCCAGCAGTTCCAAATTCGTCAATACGTCGGCGTTTGCAAAAAACCCGACCTCCGCATGGAGATCGGGCTTATAGGGCTCAGCAAAGCCGAACCTACACGGTTAAATGACCCGCAGCTTACATCTGCTCGGGAGCGGAGACACCAACAAGGGTGAGCACCAGGGCGAGCGTCACGCGGACGGCATCGCAAGCGGCCAGACGGGCACGCGAAAGCTCGGGGTCGACGGGACGGCCCTCGCTCGGCAGCACCTGGCAGGCAGCGTAGAAGCTGTGGAAGTCGCCGGCAAGCTCCTCGGCAAAGTGCGTCAGACGGAACGGGGCGCGGTCGCGAGCGCAGCTGGCGATGAGGTCGGTGAGCTCGTTGAGCTTACGCGAAAGGGCAAGCTCGGTCGGGTCGGTCAGCAGCGAGTAATCGACGTTCTCGCCGATGGCCTTCTCGGCGACGGCCTTCATGCCCATCTCGTCAGCCTGCTCGGGCGTAACGTCGGCGGCACGGCGCAGGATGGAGCACACGCGGGCGTGAGCATACTGCACGTAATAGACCGGGTTGGAGTTGTCGCGCTTCTTAACGGCCTCAATATCGAAGTCGACCATCTGGTTGGAGCTCTTGGAGATGAGCGTGTAGCGAGCGGCATCGGAGCCGACCTCGTCGACGAGCTCCTGCAGGGTCACCATGGTGCCCTTGCGCTTGGACATTCGGACGGGCTTGCCGTTACGCAGCAGGTTGACGAGCTGGCCCAGCAGAACCTCAAACTTGCCGGGATAGCCAAGGGCGTCGCAGACGCAGCGGACGCGCTCGATGTAGCCGTGGTGGTCGGCACCCCAGATGTCGATGACGTGGTCGACGCGCTGGAACTTATCCCAGTGATAGGCAACGTCGGAGGCGAAGTAGGTGTACTCGCCGTCGGACTTGATCAGGACGCGGTCCTTGTCATCGCCCAGGTCGGTGGAGCGGAACCACAGGGCGCCGTCCTTGGTGTAGAGGTAGCCCATCTTGTCGAGCTTCTCAAAAGCGCGGTCGACGGCGGAGGTGCCGGCGGTCTCACCCTCGGTGTCCTTCACATACAGCGAACGCTCGGAGTACCAACGATCGAAGTCGCAATTGACGGCGTGGCAGAGGTCGCGCATGTTGTCGACCATCTTCACATAGCCGCGCTCGCGGAAGCTCTCCATACGCTCCTGCGGGTCGGCGTCGACCCACTTATCGCCGTCGGTGCGCCAGAACTCGGCAGCCTCGTCGATGATGTAGTCGCCGCCATAGGAGTCCTTGCCCAGGGTCTCGGCAAAGTTGTCCTGATACGGATGGGTCTCGGGGTGCTCGTCGTTCTCGTCGGCAACAAAGGCGTCACGGTCGGCGATCAGCAGCTTGTGAGCCTCGTCGATATCCACGCCCTGCTTGGCGATGATGTCGGCAAGCTGCATATAGCGCGTGCTGATGGAGTTGCCGAAGGTGTTCATCTGAGAGCCGTGGTCGTTGATGTAGAACTCACGCTGGATGTCGTAACCGGCGTGGTCCATCACACGGCAGAGCGAGTCGCCCAGCGCGGCCCAGCGGCCGTGGCCGATGTGCATGGGGCCGACGGGGTTAGCGGAAACGAACTCGACCTGGGTCTTCAGGCCACCACCGACGTTGGACTTAGCGAAGTCCATGCCCTTCTCGCGAGCCTCGCCAAAGATGGCATTCTTGACGGCAACGGAGAGGTAGAAGTTGATGAAGCCGGGGCCTGCGATCTCGACCTTCTCGATCGCGGGGTCCTCGGGCATATGGGCAACGATGGCCTCGGCGATCTTGCGCGGGGCGCAGTGGGCCAGCTTGGCGGACTTCAGGGCCATGGTAGAGGTCCACTCGCCATGAGAAGTGTCAGCCGGTCGCTCGATAGCGCAATCGTCAAGTTCAAATGCGGAAAGGTCGCCGGCCTCCTGGGCCGCAGCAAGCGCAGCGCGTACCAGCTCTTCAATCTTCTCGGGCATAGATCCTCCTTGTGTTAAAGCCCCCGAGCTCTTGGTCACTCGTAGGGCAAAAGCCAGAGTTTGTAGCACTCTATCACAAGCGACGGGCACTGTCGCAGGGTAAAGCTAATAGATATTGCATATGCACAAAAATGACTACAGCTTGTATGGAGTCACTCAAAGATGCCGGTCTGCCTGCAGATTATGCAGGCGTTGAAAATGCATAAAGGTGTGAATGAGCTGCGTCTGTTATCGAATACTCTTACCTATCAGAGTTGTGTGCTTTTCCTGCATAAAGTACGGGTTTGCGCACGTCAGCGTGTTATTCTAGACATACGTAAATTCGTATAAGTTGGAGGTAGCATGTTCTCAATCGGTCAACACGTCATTCATCCGGGCCAGGGAGTCTGCACCGTCGTCGGTTTTAGGGACGACACACCGCAGCCCATGCTGCTACTCGAGACCAAGCAGGGACATGCGCAGACGATCCTCATGTACCCCGTGGCGCAGGCCGACCGTTTGCACGCCGCCATCTCGCAGCAAGATGCCGAGCACCTGCTGAGCCACTATGACGAGTTGGAGTGCGACACCTTTACCGAGCGCAACAGCTCGCTTGAGGAGACACACTTTAAGCAGCAGCTCAAGCTGGGCGCGCCCGAGACGGTCCGCGTGGCAAAGACCATGATGCACCGCATTCGCCAGGCCGAGGAAGCTGATAAAAAACCCAGCTCCTACTACATGCGCGTACTCAAGGAGGCCAAGCGCCGCTCCATCGAGGAGTTCGCCGTGGCCTTGGGCGTCACCGAGGAGGACGCCGAAGCTCGCCTAGCCCAAGCCGCCCTCAACTAACCCATCCGCGCCAAAAACCACCACAAAGGGGACAGGCACCTTTGTGGTGGTTTTCTTGTTCTAGTAGTATTCATTCTTATCGATACCCACGAGCACAAGGAGTCTCTTATGGCAGAGCCGCTTACCGCTGGAATCACCCGCGACCGTGCGTTCGAACTGCTCAACGAGCACAACAAAGATCCGTTCCACATCACCCATGGCGAGACGGTCGAGGGCACTATGCGCTACTTTGCGCGCGAGTTCGACCCCGAGAACGAGGAGTTTTGGGGCATCGTCGGTCTGCTGCACGACCTGGATTGGGAGGAGCATGAGGACGACCCCATGAACCACACCATCTATGCTGCCGAGATTCTTGAGGGCGAAGGTGCGTCTCCCGAGCTCATTCGCGCCATCCAGACGCACACGTCGGACTT
The DNA here is from genome assembly GCA_902462065.1 of uncultured Collinsella sp. Classification (GTDB taxonomy): domain Bacteria; phylum Actinomycetota; class Coriobacteriia; order Coriobacteriales; family Coriobacteriaceae; genus Collinsella. Next base: position 5,802 of record CABQAK010000056.1, on the reverse strand, counting down.
CAACACCTCACTACCCAAGCCCGAGCTGCAGATGGAAAAGATCCTGTTTGCCTGCGATGAGCTCACCGGCCTGATCGGCGCTGCCGTCATCATGCGCCCGAGCAAGAGCGTTATGGACTTTACGACTAAGTCGCTCAAGAAGAAGTTCAAGGACAAACGCTTTGCCGCCGGCTGCTCGCGCGACGTGATTTCGCAGGGCGCCGAGATGTTGGGCTGGGAGCTCCCCGAGCTCTTTGACCGCACCATCGCGGCCATGCAGTCCTTCGCCCCCGACCGAGATACCTTCCAGGCCTAACCGTCAACGCCACCTAAAACCACCACAAAGGGGACAGGCACCTTTGTGGTGGTTTTAGGTGGCGCGGGCGTTAGGGACGGACCTGGCCGGTGCCGCGGAGCTTGTATTTGTAGGTGGTGAGGGCCTCGGCGGCAAAGGGGCCACGGGCGTGGAGTTTTTGGGTCGAGATGCCGATCTCGGCACCCAGGCCAAACTCGCCGCCGTCAGTGAAGCGAGTGCTGGCGTTGGAGTACACGGCCGAGGCATCGACAGCATCGAGGAAGCGCTCGCAAGCATCCGTATCCTCGGCAACGATGGCCTCGGAGTGCATCGTGCCGTAGCGGTTGATGTGTGCGATGGCCTCGTCCTCGTTTGCCACGACCTTCACGCTCATCTCGAGCGCCAGGTACTCGCGACCCCAGTCCTCCTCAGTCGCGGCGACGTAGTCATCGCCCTCCACAAGCCCGGCATCGGCGCATGCGGCGCAGGTTGCCTCGTCGCCGTGAATCAGCACGCCGTGGTCATGCAGCACGGTCACGACCGCGGGCAAAAACGCATCGGCCACAGCACGGTCGACCAGCAGCGACTCGGCGGCATTGCACACGCCTACGCGCTGGGTCTTGGCATTAACGATAATGTTGAGCGCCTTATCAAAGTCGGCGGATTCATGCACGTAGATGTGGCAGTTGCCCGTGCCCGTCTCGATCACCGGCACAAGCGACTCGCGCACGCAGCGCTGGATCAGGCCTGCACCTCCGCGCGGAATGAGTACGTCGACAATACCGCGGAGCTTCATGAGCTCGCCGGTGGCCTCGCGGTCGGTGGACTCGATCATCGACACGGCCTCGCGCGGGAAGCCCTTGGCCTCGAGCGCATCGGCCAGCAGCTCGGCGATCATGGCACACGAGTGATAGGCCAGCGAGCCGCCGCGTAGAATGCAGGCGTTGCCGGTACGGATGCAGATGCCTGCGGCGTCGGCCGTCACGTTGGGGCGCGCCTCGTAGACCATGGCGACCAGGCCCAACGGCACGCTCACGCGGGTCAGGTCCACACCGCTCGCAAGCACGCGGTGGTCGAGCACGCGGCCGACGGGATCGGGCAGCTCGGCGAGCTTCTCCAAACCGGCGGCCATGCCCTCGACGCGCTCGGGCGTCAGCAGCAGACGGTCGAGAAGCCCCGCCGAGGTGCCCGCATCGCGCGCAGCAGACATATCGAGCTCATTGGCGGCAACGATGGAATCAACGCCGTCGCGCAGCGCCGCGGCCATAGCGCGCACGGCCTCCTGGCGCTGGACATCGCTCGCCGTGGCAAGCGCGCCCGAAGCGGCCTTGGCGGCAACAGCAAGATCGTGGACATACGTGGCTATATCGACCGACATGGGCGGCCCTTTCTCTTAGATGTTTGCCACCCATGGTAGCCGATTTATGCGCACCCTCGCCGACGGCGGTAGAATTGGTCAACCCGAAACACCGCAACGAATGGAAGCATCACATGGCGCTCATCACTTCGTACCACGTCCCCGGCCTGTATGTCGAGGACCACAGCATCGATGTCCCTCTCGACTGGCGCGGCCTAGACCCCATGCTTTTGGCCGTCGGCAGCACCATGCGCCGCGGCGCCATGCCGGCACCCATCGCCGGCGCGCCCGAGAGCATCAAGCTCTTCTACCGCGTGGTCTGCGCCCCCGACCGCATCAACGACGATCTACCGCTCCTCCTCTTTTTGCAAGGCGGCCCCGGCGGCGAGAGCCCGCGTCCGCTGTCGCCTACAAGCGATGGCTGGATCGAGGAGGCCGTCAAGCATTTCCGCGTCGTGCTGCCCGACCAGCGCGGCACCGGGCGCAGCAGCTGCGTGGACGGGCGCACGATTGCCGCCTTGGGCGATCGCGCCGAGGCAGCAGGAGCCGATGCGGCCCGCTCGCAGGCGGACTTCCTCAAGCGCCATCTCGCCAGCTCCATCGTGCGCGATTTTGAGTACCTGCGCCTGGTGGGCTTTGGCGGCAAGCCCTGGGTCACACTCGGGCAGAGCTACGGCGGCTTTTTGACGCTGAGCTATCTGTCGCTCTTCCCCGAGGCCGTAGCGGCAAGCTTTACCTGTGGCGGCATTCCGCACGTGCCGGCGAGCGCCAGCGAGGTCTACGCGCACACCTTCCCGCGCATGGCCGCCAAGACTCAGCAGTATTACGACCGCTACCCCGCCGACGTCGAGCGCGTGGCGGCCCTGGCAGATGCGCTCGAGGCTCAGAAGCCCGTGCTGCCCGACGGCTCGCCGATGACGGTCGAGCGCCTGCAGCTCATGGGCAGCGACTTTGGCATGAAGCCGAGCTTTGAGCGCATGCACTGGATTATCGATCACGCGTTTGTTGATGGCGACGGTACGCTGAGCTGCGGCTCCTCGGTATCCGATAGCTTTTTGATGCGCGCCTTTGAGCGCACCAACACGCACACGAATCCGCTGTACTGGACGCTGCAGGAGTTCATCTACGCCGATGGCGACACCATGCCCATTCGCTGGGCCGCGGCAGAAGAGAAGGCACACCGCGCCGAGTTCGACACGCTCGCGCGCCCGCTCATGTTTACCGGCGAGGCCATGTTCCCGTGGATGTTCGAGCAGATGCCCGAACTTAAGCCGTTTAAGCCCGCGATGGATCTGCTGATGGAAGACACCAGCTGGGACAAGATCTACGACCCGCAGCGCCTGGCCTGCAACGAAGTGCCACTCCAGGCCGCGGTATATTTCGACGACATGTACGTGGATTCGGGCCTGCAGCTCGATACGCTCAGCCGCGTGGGCAACTCGCATGCCTGGGTGACCAACGAGTTCGAGCACGACGGTCTGCACGGCAGCGTGGTATTCAAGCACCTCTTCGACGAAGCCCTCAACCGCGGAGACCTGCGCCGGATCTTCTAGCTAAGGAGTGTCCCAAAGTGCCGGCACAAAAGGAACGTCCCCAAGTGCCGGCAGTGGGACCCCGCCGCCTCAACGAGTTGCGGTGAAATAAGGACTGTTAAAGGCTTTAAAGCCGCCAAACCATCCCTATTTCACCGCAACTTACGATATGCCGGCGTTACGGCCATCGCAGGTAGAGAACGGAAAGCGAAAACGCCCCTAAGCGAGCAAGGTGACGTGAAAGAGGAGGGCATTGACCTTTTGGTCATGCCCGACGATTGAACGTCAGATTGCCGCTTAGGGGCGTTTGCAGCGTCAATTGGTTAAGCGAAGACGATTAGGTTATCCCTGTGTATCGCCGGCTTCTCGGCCAAGTTAGCGAGCAGGCGGTTGCTGGCGATCTGGTCCTGGCGGCGGCCGGCAGCAAGCTCCAGCACGTCCGAATCGGCCTCGGCGATACCGCGGGCGACGACCATACCGCTCGGATCGCACACATCGAGCACATCGCCCTCGGCAAACTGGCCATCGACCTCGCGAATACCCACCGCAAGCAAGGAAGAGCCACGGCTAACCAGCGCCTTCGCAGCACCATCATCGACCGTCACCGAGCCATGCGCCTTGTCGCCCAGTGCGATCCACAGCTTGCGGGGTGCGATGTCCAGACGCTCCGCCGGCGGATCGAACAGCGTGCCCACGCTCTCGCCGCGGGCGAGGCGCACGAGCGCATCGGGCTCCTCGCCTGAGCAAATCACGCTCTGAATGCCCGCCGTCATCAGGATGCGGCTCGCGCGGATCTTGGTAATCATGCCGCCCGTTCCCACCGATGTGGAAGAATCGCCCGCCGAGGCAATAATCTTGGCATCGATCTTATGCACGACAGGAACAAACTCGGCCGTGGGGTCCTCATGCGGATTGGCAGTATAGAGACCATCGATGTCCGAGAGCGTCACGCACAGATCGGCAGAAACCAGGCAGCTCACAAGCGCCGCCAGTGTGTCGTTGTCGCCAAACTTGATCTCATCGACAGTAACGGTATCGTTCTCGTTGACGACCGGCACCACGCCAAGCTCCACCAGGCGCAGCAGGGCGTCGCGCGCGTGCAGGTAGGACGTACGGCGCGCCGTGTCGTGACGCGTGAGCAGCACGAGCGAGGTGAGCAGGTCGCGCGCATGAAACTCCTCGTCGTAGGCCGACGAGATGATGCACTGGCCGGCCGAAGCGCAGGCCTGCAGGCTCGGCAGGTCGCCGACCGGCTTACGGTCGAAGCCCAGCACGGGATAGCCACAGGCGATAGCGCCCGAGCTCACCACGACCAGACGCCAGCCGAGCTTGCGCAGCGCTGCGGCCTGATCGGCAAGCCCGCCGATAAAGGCGCGGTTGACCTTGCCGTCGGCGCCCACCACCGTGGACGAGCCGATCTTTACCACCATCGTTTTATAAGAAGTCGTCATACGTCAAACCAATCGAGTGTTGAGCAGGCGGGCGAGCTGGAGCAGCCGGGGCACCCGGTGCGGGACGGACGAAAATGATCCGTTTTCCTCCGTCCCCTTCGGATCATTTTGCCCAGGGGAAGGCCGAAGCCGCGGCCATGTTCTTGCGCACGAGCTCGTCGCGCACCTGAGCCAGGCCCTGCTCCATGCCCACCACATAGGTCTGCGGGTACAGGAAGCGCTTGAAAGCTGCGTCCAGATGATCGAGCGCCCAAGCACAGCGCTCGCGCGCGTCCTGGATGCTCTCACGCGGAGCCACCGCACTGCCATCGCGCACGATCGGCACCAGCAGCTCGCGATACTCAAGTTCGGACACGTCGGTCACCAGGGCGGCATCATTCACGGCCACGAGGGTATTGCCGCGCGCGGCGCCCTCCCCCGCCAGATGGTCCTCGTCGTAGATCATGTCGCAGACTGGGCCGCCAAAGCCGTCGTAATAACGGCGCACGCGTTGCACACCCGGGATCGTGCGCTTATAGGGCTGCTCGGAGAGCTTGACCACCGGCGTCCATGGATCTGTCTCGCTCGCACGGCGGGCGGAAAGCTTGTACACGCCACCCAGCGCCGGCTGGTCATAGCAGGTCGCGAGCTTGGTACCCACGCCAAAGCTATCGATGGGCGCGCCCTGGTCCAGCAGCGACTGAATCGTGTACTCGTCAAGATCGTTGGAAACCGAGATCCCCACATAGGGCAGGCCCTCGGCATCAAAACGGCCGCGAACATACTTGGAGAGCTTGGCGAGGTCGCCGGAGTCGATGCGAATAGCCGACAGACGCTCGCCCACCGCCTCCATCTCCTTGGCAACCGTAATGGCATGCTCGCAGCCCTCGCGCACGTCATAGGTGTCGATGAGCAGCGTACAGTTCTTGGGGCTCGACTTGGCAAAGGCGCGGAAGGCCTCGAGCTCGGAATCGAAGCTCATCACCCAGCTGTGCGCATGCGTGCCAAAGACGGGAATACCATAGCGGCGGCCGGCGAGCACATTGGACGTAGAGGAGCAGCCGGCAACGTAGCTCGCGCGCGCAACGGCCAGGCCGCCATCGGGACCCTGGGCGCGGCGCAGGCCAAACTCCGCCACGGGGCGACCGTCGGCGGCGAGCACCACGCGCGCCGTCTTGGTGGCGACAAGCGTCTGGAACGATACCGCTC
>CABQAK010000055.1 GCA_902462065.1 uncultured Collinsella sp. | reverse complement strand
TGGCACTGATCAGCCGAGATCTCATTCCACTCAACAGGGCATGTATAAGATTGACCATTTGAATAACTGGCCGACATGCTAGACGGAAGCGCGGGAGCAATACCAGCTGCGGTCCATACCCATGAGCCATTACTGATTGAACGGGGAACGTACACCTTGAGCACACCACTCACTTTGTACGGCTCCGCGAGCGTAATCCAATTGCCGTTCACGCTGACACCGTCAATCTGGCCGGTGATGGGAACTTCGGATTCTTCTGTCGCCGTATCAAATGCCGCCTGCGACTTTTCATCCCAATTAACATAGGCAGAGGTCTCGGTGCCATCTGACAGCTTTACCTTTACGTACGATGTTTGGCTGTAGTAATCGGAGCCGACGTATTTTTCTAGAATCGGATTGGCGTCGATCGACTCAACGGTAATGCCGCTTTCGTTGCTCACCTCTGTGACATCGGGGGCGCTTACTGCCGTCGGATCTACCGCTGCCGGGTCCGCCGCAGCAACTTCGATGACCACGCGTTGCTTGACCGTCTGCGAGGTGCCAGCGACAACGCCTTCGAACTCATACGAGCCGGCAGGCAGTTGCGCGAGAGTTGTCGGGGCATCGGCGCCGTTCAACTTCCAGGTGACGTTTTCCTGCTTAGTAGCGCCGCTCTCGTAGGTCGCCGCCACGGTTTGAGGCAGCGTGGCGTCGGAGCCTTCGGCAACATGCAGGTCGGTCAGGTCCGCAAGCGAGGTGATCTTGTCGTCCGCCTGATCTTCCGAGGTTGGCTGGGTGGTGTCCGCAGACGCGGCAGCCGCACCCGTCGCATCGCTTTGTTCGGCAACGACTTGGGTGGTATCACCCTGCATCATCTCGGCGAACGCTTGCGGCGGCACCGAGCCGACCGTCATCGTCAGAGCCAGACCCGCGGTAATGGCCGCGTTGACATGCCTTCTGTTCATGTTTCCTCCCGACACGCTCAACGGACCAAACAGCACTGGTCCGATTGGCAAGTTAAGTTGAGCGTATCCTTCGCCAATGGAGGTTTGCAATATGCCACAGGTTAAGCGGCATAAATGGCTTCGTAAACGGGAGAAATCAGGTGACGTATTTAAGTGACGAAGGGGCAGTCCCTTTGTCACTTCCCACCAACACCGCGCCACAAAAACGGCCTATCTACTACGTTTAACCCGCATGGGTCGACCATAACCGGGTTTTCGTAAAACTGGCAAGCCTTCTACCTGCGGTTTTAATTTTGCATTTTTCGGCGTGGTCGAGGGTAACCGGTCAAACGTAGTAGATAGGCCCATTTCGTGGCAAGCGAGTCAACTCGGGGCACAGGGCAGCGAAAAAAGCCCCGTCCCAAATTGACTGCTTTTAAGTTGCGGTGATATACGGACTGCTTGAGGCTTCTAGCTTGTAAAACAGTCCGTATTTCACCGCAACTGCTGAGGGGATGGGTTAGCGCAGCAGGCCGGCTACTTCGCCGGCTAGGGTGATGGTGCCGGCTGCCACGAAGGACTCGCCCGCGGCATCGAAGGCAGCGAGGGCCTCGGACACGCTCGGGTATACGCCCGCCAGCTTATCGGCATCAACGAGGGCGGCGAGCTCCTCTGCCGGCAGGGCGCGATCGGAATCGGTCTGCGTCACGACCACACGGGGGAAGGCCGGAACAAGCACGTCGACGATGCCCGCCACGTCCTTGTCAGCCAACGCCGCGCACAGCAGCGTGGGGCGATTCTCTACGCACGGGTCGATCTCGTCCAGCGCACTCACAAAGTTCTCGCAGCTCTGAGGGTTATGGCAGGCGTCGATCAGCTTGAGCGGATCGGTCCCCAGCACATCAAATCGGCCCGGCGTGGGGCAGCCCATAAGTGATGCATCGAGCTTGTCATGATCGAGCTCGCGACCCAGATACCCCTCGCACAGCATAATCGCGCACGCGGCATTCTGCGGCTGATAGGCCGGCTTGACCATGCCCGACGTATAGATCGCACGCGGCGTGGTACAGCTAAACTCAACCGTGTCGCCCACATGCGCCGGCACCTTAGTCGTGGCATGGTTCACCACCAGCGGCACCACACCGCACTCACGGCAACGGGCATCCATCACGCGCTGAACGCTCGCCTCATGCGTACCCTCGCCCAGCACAACCAAGCGTCCGGGCTTAATAACCGCAGCCTTCTCACCCGCAATGGCCTCGAGCTTATCGCCCAAAATGCGTGTGTGATCGAGTCCGATGCCCGTGATGGCAACGGCGACAGGATCGGTCGCACTCGTGGCGTCCCAGCGCCCGCCCATACCAACCTCGAGCACAGCCACGTCCACGCAAGCCTCGGCAAACACAACAAGCGCAGCGGCCGTCAGCAGGTCAAACGGTGTGATGGTATAGGCACGCTCCCCCGCCGGCACACGGCGCGCATTCACGCGATGCCCCGCCTCGACAGCTGATGAAACGCCACGAGCAAAGGCCTCGTCGCTCACGACGCGTCCATCGACCTCCATACGCTCGGGATAGCGCACCAGCTGCGGCGACGTATACAGCGCGGTCTTGAGCCCCTCACCACGAAGAATGGCAGCCGAAAAACGCGTAGTCGAAGTCTTGCCATTGGTACCGGCAACCTGAATGCAATCAAAGTACTCATCCGGACGCCCCAGCTCATCGAGCATATCGACAACCGTCTCGAGCAGAGGACCAGCATCCCCAGAAATCCGCCCCGTATCAGCAGCAAGCCCAACAGCCTCACCAAACGAAAGCAACTCAAACGAGAAAGGAACGCTATACAAGCCAGAACGCTTAGGCATAACCAAAGTCTCCAATAACATAAAAAGAGGCCCATCAAAACAACGAGCCCCTCCCATTCAAAATATCAGCCACTACCCGCTTGCAGCGGAATCAAGGCCACAACCCAGTGGCCCTAACATGCCAGTTGCAAACAGCCACGTAACCGCACTAGGAGCGGCCCGATGCTTTGCTCGCCGCAAGTTCCGCACGCAAAGGACAGCACTTAATGTGCTGTCCGTCTTGCGCAGGACTGTCCGCAGCGGAGAGCAAAGCATCGGGACGCGCCCCCAAGTTAGGCCTACGAAAAGTCAGCCACCTGAGCAGTCAGCGCCGCCAGGATCTCCTTGAGCTCAGCTGCACGGTCCCTCTTCTTCTGGACCACCGCAGGCGCGGCCTTGGCCACAAAGCCCTCGTTGGCCAGCGTCTTCTCGCAGCCGGCGAGTTCCTTCTGGGCCGCGGCGATCTCCTTCTCCAGGCGCGCCTTCTCGGCCGAAAGGTCGACCTTGCCCTCGAGCACCACAAAGACCTCGACGCCGCTGTCGACCACGGCAATGCTCGCGGCCGGCTTCTCAACGTCGGTACCCATGATCAGCGAGGCGGTGTTGGCCAGCGGCTCGATGGTTGAGCGCAGGCTCTCGAGCTTCTCGATGTCCTCGGCACCGGCGCGCACGACCACGTCGAGCTCGGCCTTGGGGCTCAAGCGATAACGCGAACGCGTGGCGCGGGCGGCGGAAACGACGGCGCGGCACAGCTCAAACGCGCGCTCGGCGTCCTCGTCAACATACTTGGCGTAGTCGGCGGGCTCGGGCCACTTGGCGATCATGAGCGCCTCGGCGCGGTCCACGTTACCCTCGGCGTCCAGGTCGAGCACGCTCGCCGGCATGTTGTCCCAGATCTCCTCGGTGACAAACGGCATGAGCGGGTGCATCAGGCGAATGGAGGTATCGAGCACAAAGATCAGGTTGCGCTGAGCCTGCAGACGGCCCTCGCCTTTCAGGCGGGCCTTGGTGACCTCGACGTACCAGTCGCAGACCTCGTTCCAGAAGAACTGCTGCACGCCGCGAGCCATGTCGCCAAAGGTGTAGTTCTCAATACCCTCGGTGACCATCTTCACGGCCTTGGCCAGGCGGCTGAACATCCAGGCGTCGGCCGGCGTCTCAACGACGGGCTCGCCGGGCGTGTAGCCCTCCATGTTCATAAGCAGGAAGCGGCTGGCGTTCCAGATCTTGGTCACAAACGACTTAGCCTGCTCGGTACGCGGGCTGTCGATAAGCTTCTTGGTCTTCTTGTCGATGTTCGCGTCGAACTTTACGTCCTGGTTGTTGGTGCAGAGCGTCAGCAGGTTGTAGCGCATGGCGTCGGCACCGTACATGCCAATGAGGTCCATGGGGTCAACGCCGTTGCCCTTGGACTTGGACATGCGGCTGCCGTCCTTGGCAAGAATCGTCGGGTAGATAACGACGTCTTTAAACGGCACCTCATCCAGGAAGTACAGCGAGCTCATGACCATGCGGGCGACCCACAGCGCGATGATGTCGCGCGCGGTGACGAGCGCCGTCGTGGGGTGATGGCCCTCGAGCAGCTCCGGCTTTTGCGGCCAACCCTGCGTGGCGAAGGTCCACAGCTGCGAGCTGAACCAGGTGTCCAGCACGTTCTCGTCCTGATGCACGTGATGGCCGCCGCACTTGGGGCACACGTCGGTGTCCTCGGTCAGGGCGTCCTCCCAGCCGCAGTCCTCGCAGTAGAACACGGGAATGCGGTGGCCCCACCACAGCTGGCGGCTGATACACCAGTCCTTGAGGTTCTCCATCCAGGTGGTGTAGGTCTGCGTCCAGCGCGCGGGGTGGAAGGTGACCTTGCCGGAGTTGACGGCGTCGAGCGCCGGCCCCTTGAGCTTATCGACGGCCACGAACCACTGCTCGGACAGCCACGGCTCCAGCGCGGCGTCGCAACGGTAGCAGTGCATGACGGAGTGATCGAGTTCGTCGACATGATCGAGCAGGCCGTGCTCCTCAAACCACTTGATGACGGCCTCGCGGCACTCGTCGCGGTTCATGCCGGTGAACTCGCCGTAACCCTCGACGACCACCGCGTGCTCGTCGAAGATATTGATCTGCGGCAGGTCGTGGGCCTGACCCATGGCGTAGTCGTTGGGGTCGTGGGCCGGGGTGACCTTGACAAAGCCAGAGCCAAAGTTGGCGTCGACATGCCAATCCTCAAAAATGGGGATCTCGCGGTCGACGATGGGGAGCTTGACGGTCTTACCCACGAAGGCGGCCTTCTCGGGGTCCTTCGGGGAGACGGCGACGCCCGTGTCGCCGAGCATGGTCTCGGGGCGCGTGGTGGCGACGACGATGTAGTCCTGGCCGTTGACCGGCTCGGTCAGCGGGTAGCGCAGGTGCCACAGATGGCCCTTCTCGTCCTTGTACTCGGCCTCGTCGTCCGAGATAGCGGTGGTGCAGTTGGGGCACCAGTTGACGATGCGCTTGCCGCGGTAGATCAGGCCGTCGTGGTACCAATCGCAGAACACCTTGCGCACGGCCTGGGCGTAGTCCTCGTCCATGGTGAAACGCTCGTTATCGAAGTCGACGGAGCAGCCCATGCGCTTGATCTGCTCGACGATGATGCCGCCGTACTCGTGGGTCCAATCCCAGCAGGCGTCGACAAACTTGTCGCGACCGATCTCCAGGCGGCTGATGCCCTCCTCTTTAAGCTTCTTGTCGACCTTGGTCTGTGTGGCGATACCGGCATGGTCGGTACCGAGCACCCAGCGCGTGGACTTGCCGCGCATGCGGGCCATGCGGATGATGGCGTCCTGGATGGAGTCGTCGGTGGCGTGACCCATATGGAGCTTGCCGGTCACGTTGGGAGGCGGAATGGTGACGGTGCAGTCGCCCACGCCCTCACGGCGCTTGTAGTAGCCGCCGTCGAGCCACTTCTGCAGGATCGCCGGCTCGTTGGTCGACGGATCGTAGTTCTTGGGCATCTCTTCCATATATCTCTCCCTGTCCCGCCGGCGTGTCCGCCTGCTTGGTTTTCGCTCGGTCAGGTCCTGGCTCGCACGAAGAGCACATTTAGTGCTCTTCGGCTCGTGCGGAATCTACGAAAACCAAGCAGGCGGACACGCCTTAGGTATCGATTACTTCAGTCTGAATGGACTTTGCTGAGACTTTAAACAAACACACAGAATAACACAGGTAGTTGGGGTTATTGCGTATATATAAAATAGCCTCCGACCGCGGGTGGTCGGAGGCTATTTGCAAACACGTTTTAGGCTGGTTTAGCCGTAGATGCGCTGGGGCTGTTCTTCGCCCTTTACGGAGGCTTCGGTTACGACGACCTTGGAAACGCCCTCCTCGCTGGGGAGGTCAAACATCGTCTGCTGCAGCACGTCCTCGCAGATGGAACGCAGGCCGCGGGCGCCGGTCTTGCGGGCGAGCGCCATGCGGGCGATCTCGTGCAGGGCCGCGTCCTCAAACTCAAGCTCTACGTCCTCGAGCTGGAACATCTTGCGGTACTGGCGCACCACGGCGTTCTTGGGCTCGGTCAGGATCGACACCAAGTCGTCCTCGTCGAGCGCCTGCGTCTGGGTAACGACGGGCGTACGTCCCACAAACTCGGGAATCATGCCAAAGGCGTTGAGGTCCTGCGGGAGCACCTGGCGCAGCAGGTCGTTCTCGTCGACCGAAGTGGGGCCGGCGATCTCGGAGTTAAAGCCCACGCCCTTGTTGCCCACGCGGTCGGCGATGATCTTGTCCAGACCCACAAAGGCACCGCCGCAGATAAACAGGATGTTGGTCGTATCGATCTGCAGCAGCTCCTGCTGGGGATGCTTGCGGCCGCCGGTGGGCGGAACGCTGGCCACCGTGCCCTCAAGAATCTTAAGCAGCGCCTGCTGAACGCCCTCGCCCGAAACGTCGCGGGTGATGGAGAGGTTCTCGGCCTTGCGGGCGATCTTGTCGATCTCGTCCACGTAGATAATGCCAACCTGAGCGCGCTCAATGTCGCCATCGGCAGCATTGATAAGCTTGAGCAGGATGTTCTCCACGTCCTCGCCAACGTAACCGGCCTCGGTGAGCGCAGTGGCGTCGGCGATGGCAAACGGCACCTCGAGGATGCGGGCGAGCGTCTGGGCGAGCAGGGTCTTACCGGTACCGGTGGGACCGAGCAGCAAAATGTTGGACTTGGCGAGCTCCACCTCATCCATATCATCGTCGAGCTGCGAGTCCAGGCCGTCGTCAAAGGCAGACACCGCAGCGCCGCCCTCAATCACGCGGCGATAGTGGTTGTACACGGCCACCGACATGGCACGCTTGGCGTCCTCCTGACCCATAACATAGGCCGAAAGCTCGTCATAGATCTCGTGCGGCGTCGGCACGTGCGTGATGACCTGACGCTCGTCCTCAAGCTCAAAACCCTCGGTCTCGGGATCCACGGCGGGCTGGGATGCAGCCTGACCGTGGTCGTTGAGGAAGCCCGGCAGCTTGCCGTTGCGGGCAGCGTCCATAAAGTCCGAAGCCAGCGACTCCTCCAGAATCTCGGAACAGGCGGCGACGCACTCGTCACAGATAAAGATGTTGGTCGGGCCCTTTACGAGGCGACGAACCTGGCCCTGCTCTTTTCCGCAAAAGGAGCAGCGGATGGGGTTGCCGTTCTCGTCAAAGTTGTCCTGCATGTTTCCTGCCATCCTAGGCGTCCTTCGCGGCGAGATCGCGCGAGGTGACGATACGGTCGATCAGACCGTAGTCGAGGGCCTCGGAAGCGGTCAGGTAGTTGTCGCGCTCGGTATCGGCCTGGACCTTCTCGATGGGCTGGCCAGAGGCGTCGGACAGAATCTGGTTGAGCTCGCGACGGGTCTTCTTGATCTCCTCGGCCACGATCTCGATCTCGGTCTGCTGACCCTGGGCACCGCCGCTGGGCTGGTGAATCATAACCTTGGAGTGCGGCAGGCAGAAGCGCTTGCCCTTAGCGCCGGCCGAAAGCAGCACGGCGGCCATGGACGCGGCCATACCGACGCAGATGGTGGAGACCTGCGGCTTGATAAAGTTCATGGTGTCAAGAATCGCCAGGCCGGAGTAGACCTCACCACCGGGCGAATTGATGTAGAGCGAGATATCCTTCTCGGCATCCTGGCTCTCAAGATGCAGCAGCTGGGCAACGACCAGGTTGGCGCTGACGGAGTTGATCTCCTCGCCCAAGAAAATGATGCGGTCGTTGAGCAGGCGCGAATAGATATCGTAGCTGCGCTCGCCGCGCGGCGTCTGCTCGATAACGTATGGCACGAGGGCGGAATCGAACTTAGCGATCATACGCATCTCCATTTCTCTCTTGCGGACCAAATTGGTTCTAGATAAACGTACGGTGCCCGCATGCTATGCATTGGCTGGCACCGTACGAAGCAACCGGATAACCGGTGTATAACTTTACCCCATCACGGGCGCACGCATGCGCTCGCGGGCAAGGTGGCGAGAATTACTCGGCGTCCTTGGCGGTCTCGTCGACCTCGGTCACCTTGGCGTTCTCGACCAGGTGGTCGACGGCCTTGGAGCGACGGATGGACTCGCGGACGGCAGGCATGCGGCCATCGGCAATGAACTCGGCCTTGGAAGCCTCGACGTCCTTGACGCCGGCCTTCTCGAACTCGGCGTTGATGTCGTCCTCGGTGACCTCGATCTTGAGCTCGCGGGCGAGGGCGTCCAGAGCCAGGGACTCACGGGCAACGTCGTTGGCCTGCTTGTGCAGGTCGCCGATGAACTGCTCCATGGTCAGACCGGAAGCGGGCAGCCAGGTGTCCAGCGTCATGCCGCGGGCAGCGAGGTTGGACAGGAAGTTCTGGCCAAGCTCCTCAAAGACGGACTGCTCGTAGTCGGCGTCCATCTCGTCGAGCTGCAGGCGCTCGGCGAGAGCGGAGACGCAACGGTTCTCCTTCTCGGCCGGGAGGCGGGAAGCCTTGTCCTGCTCGATCTCGATCTTGATGGCGTCGCGCATAGCATCGATGCTGTCGAAGCCAAAGTCGGACTTGACGAGCTCGTCGGTGAGCTCGGGGGTGTTGCGGACCTTAATGCCCTTGACGGTGACCTCGACGGTGTGGGTCTCGGCCTCCTCGCCCTCCTCGACCTCGTCGGTCCAGGTGACGGTCTTGACGTCGTCAACGTTGGCGCCGATCAGGGCCTCGTTGAACTCCTTGGGGTTGCTGTCGCTACCGGCGATGAGCATGCGGCCCTCGGCGGCAAAGTTGTCGGCGTTCTCGACGGCCTTGAGGTCGACGGTGACGTAGTCCTCGGCCTCGACGGCACGACCCTCGACGTCCTCGAAGGTGGCACGGTAATTGAGGAGCATCTCGACCTGGTTGTTGATCTCGGACTCGGTGACCTCCGCGGGAGGCATCTCGATCTCGACGGCGTCGAAAGAGGAGAGCTCAGCGGCGGGACGCAGGGAGAACTCGACGGTGTAGGTGTAGTCCTCGTGATCCTTGGCGAGGTCGAGCTCCTTGTAGTCACCGTTCTTGGTGGGGACGATGTCCAGCTCGTTGAGGACGGCGGGCTCGTTGGCGGCGATCAGGTCGTTGGTGGCCTGAGCGAGGGTGGCCTCGGTGCCAAGAGCGGAGTCGATGACCGGACGGGGAGCCTTACCGGCACGGAAGCCCGGGAAGCGGTACTTCTTGGCGGTCTCCTTGTAGGCCTTCTTGATCGCGGCGTCGACGTCGGCGGCCGGGATGGTGACCGTAGCGGTGAGCTTGGCGTCCTTGACGTCAGAAGCGGTGATGTTCAACACGTTCCTCCTCATACTGCCCAGCTTATCTGAGGTGCTGGTACCTTTATGCAACAAGCGTCGCGAGGGCATAAGCCGACGCGGGTGCGTTGGTGCGGGCGAAAGGACTCGAACCTTCACGGGAATCCCACCAGAACCTAAATCTGGCGCGTCTACCAATTCCGCCACGCCCGCATGAGCGCACAGACTAGGAATGATAGCAGATACGAGCGGCAAGCGCACGCACACGTTTTACAGGCTCACGACCTCACCACGAGTGCCTTGATTATCAACCTTATCCGAACACCTCCCACATTCATCCGTACATGTACGG
>CABQAK010000054.1 GCA_902462065.1 uncultured Collinsella sp. | reverse complement strand
GTTAATCTTAAAAAGATCCGGCTTCACAAGCACGTTTTGTTTGAGGCGGACATCTGCCGTGTGCGTTACTCGAAGTATTGAAACTTGTTGGTTGAGAAGGCAAACGTGACGACAAAGCCTTTGCCGGAGTCGGATGCTGCGGTGACGTCGATGCCCATCTTGGAGCACAGGCGCGCCACCAGATAGAGACCGATGCCCGTTGCACGCTTGGTGGTGCGGCCGTTGTCGCCGGTAAAGCCCTTCTCGAACACGCGCGGCAGGTCTGCCGCACACACGCCGCAGCCGTTGTCCGCGACGGTAAGCTCGATGCGCTCGCTTGCCAGGCCCTCGTCCAGCAACGCGCCCGAAAACACGATCTTCGCGCCGTCCTCGCACGCATATTTAATGCTGTTCTGAATGAGCTGGCCCAGAATAAACTCGAGCCACTTCTCGTCGGTAAAGACCTCGAAGTTGAGGTTCTCGCACACCGGGGCCACATGCGCCGCAATGAGCTCGCGCGCGTTGGCTTTAATCGCGCCCGTCACCAAGGTTTTGAGATCCCAGCGGCGAATCAGGTAGTCGCGCTCCACGACTTCCGAGCGCGCGTAGTACAGCGCCTGGTCGATATAGCGCTCCACGCGGGCAAGCTCGCGACCGAGGTCATCTACGCGCGACAGGTCGTCTTCGCTGCTGTCCAGGTTTTCCAAAATCAGGTGAGCCGCCGCCAGGGGCAGCTTGGCCTCGTGGACCCAGCTCTCGATATAGTCGCGATAGTCATCGGTCTGACGCCTGCCTTCGGCAACCTCGTCGCAGGCGGCTTTGCCCACCCGGCGCAAGACCTCGTATTCGAGCTCGCCCTCGGCATAGGTCGGGCATTGCACCATCTCCTGCACCCATGCGGGACTCTCGAGCTCCTCTGCCGCGCGCTCCAACTGACGCAGAAAACGGCGACGGCGAGCGTACTCGATCACGATGCCCAGCATACCGAAGATAAAGGACACGCCGACCGCCACGACCACGATAGAGACGGGTGCGCCGGCGACCGTCAGCACAAAGCAGCTCAGCAGCACGCCGCACGTCCACACGGCGACGGGAAGCAGCGCATCTTTGAAGAATTTGGCGAACGACATAGCCGGCCCCTAGACCGAATAGCCTTGGCCGCGGTGCGTCGTCAAATACCCCTTGATGCCGATTTTTTCGAGCGTGGTGCGCAGGCGGTTGATGTTGACGGTCAGCGTATTGTCGTCCACGAAGGCGTCGGAGTCCCACAGGTCCTGCATGATGGCCGAGCGCGAGACGATCTTGCCCGCGCGGCTCAGAAGCAGCGAGAGGATACGCAGCTCGTTTTTGGTGAGCTCGGTGCTGGTGCCCGTTTGCGTGTTGGTGACCATGGAGCGTGCGAGGTCAAGCTCCAGTCCTTTGTGGACGAGCGTGCTGCGCTCGCCCGCCGCCGCGGTGCGACGCAGCAAGGCATTGATGCGCGCCACGAGCACACGGGCGCTATAGGGCTTGGGAACAAAGTCGTCCGCGCCGAGCGTCATGGCCATGACCTCGTCAATCTCGGTCGCGCGCGACGTGAGGACGATGATGGGAACCTCGGATTCGCGGCGAACCTCATGGCAGATATGCTGGCCGTCCTTGACGGGAAGCGTCAGGTCGAGCAGCACCAGGTCGGGCGCGGCGGCGAGAATATCGCGCGAAACATGCTCGAACGATTCGCAGGCCTCGACCTCAAAACCGGCACGGGCAAGGATGTCGATAAGCTCACGACGAATGGGCTCGTCGTCCTCAACGACATAGATCAGCGCCATGGATTCCGCCCCCCTCTTGGTTGTCTTGCCCCATTATGACCGCGGATCCGCAGATACGCGCCTCACGCGGCACCAAAGTGACAGAACTGTTCGCGAGTGGCAGAGGCTTGCCCCTCGCTCGCGACGAGCACGGGAATTAAATGAGTTTTTAATCCCCGTCCCAGAAACATCATTTAGCGGCGGGCGCGGAGCTTTTCGTAGCCTTCGGCGAAGAAGGCGACCGTAGCGGCGTCGGCCTCGGCGGCGTCCGTCTCGGTTGCGGGGACCACACCGTGCTCGTCGCTCACCAGGAACAAGGCGCCCTTGAGCTGTGCGGGAATATCTACGCGCGCGACCGGGATGCCCTTGGTCTGGGCCAGCTGCTCAATGAGCGTCGCCGTGCCGCACAGGCACTCGTCCGCCGGCGCCACAAAGGCAAGCTCGCCGTTGTTGACGGCGGCGAGCAACTCGGGCGCCACGCCGGTCTCGTCGGCCTCGGAGCGGGCCTCGGCGGAACGGGCGTGCAGCGCCTTGGCCGACGTATCGGTTAGCGGCTCGTACTCCCCCACCGTCATGGCGGCGTTGCCGTTGACGTCGATCACTAGCATGAGTACGCCGTCGTGCGCAGTGTAATCGCCCTCGGCAAGCGACCACTCAACGTGTTGTTTGGCCCAGCTGAGCATGTTATGGGTAAGCGGCTCGCCCTGCACCAGGCGCTCGGACAGCGCGCGAATGTGGCGGTTGAGCATGGGCACCTTTTTGTTGGACATACGCCAACGGCAGACAAGTGCGGGCTTGTCGAGCGTAAACTTCTCGACCGCCTCCTGATTGGCGCAAAAGTCCTCGTACGCACGCTGATCCTCGGCATTGCCAAACAGCTCGGCATCATCAATCTGGGGCATGGTCATACCTTTCGTGTTAGTCATTCCGTCCTCTTATACCAAAAAGACGGCCCTCCAAACGGAGCAGCCGTCTTTTGCGGAGATTATTTTGTCCCAAGGCGGAACTTAGTGGCGGAAGTGGCGAGCGCCCGTAAACACCATAGCAATATTGTGCTCATTGCAGGCCTGGATGCTTTCGTCGTCGCGCTTGGAGCCGCCGGGCTGGATGATGCAGGTCACGCCGTGTGCAGCAAGCACGTCGACGTTGTCGCGGAACGGGAAGAACGCGTCGCTTGCACAGGCAAAGCCGCCCTTCTCCACGCCCTCGCGCTCGCAGAAGTCCTCGGCGCGCTCGCAGGCAAGCAGTGCGGAGTCAACGCGGTTGGGCTGACCCGGGCCCATGCCAATGCCGGCCTTGCCCTTGGAGACCAGGATGGCGTTGGACTTGACGCCCTTGCAGACCTTCCAGGCAAACTCGAGCTCGGCCATCTCGGCGTCGGTGGGCTTGCGGTCGGTGGGGAACGTAAAGGTCGCGGGGTCCTCGGTCACGTGGTCGACTTCCTGCACCAGCATGCCGCCGTCGACGGAGCGCAGCTCCACCTGGGCGCCGTGGTCCACGCCGCCGGTAGCCAGCACGCGCAGGTTGGGGCGCTTGGCCATGCGCTCGAGCGCCTCGTCGGTGTAGCTCGGGGCGATGATGACCTCGACGAACTGCTTGTTCTGATCGGCAAAGTGCTCAACCAGCTCAAAGGGAACCTCGCGGTTGCAGGCGATGATGCCGCCAAAGGCGCTCTTGGGATCGCAGGCGAAGGCGCGATCGTAGGCGGCCGTGATGTCCTCGGCAACGGCGGAACCGCAGGGGTTTTGGTGCTTGAGGATCACGCAGGCCGGCTCGTCGAACTCGCGGACCAGGTTCCAGGCGGCGTCGGCATCCAGATAGTTGTTGTAGCTGAGCGGCTTGCCCTGGATCTGCTCGGAGCCCACGAGCGGGAACTGCGAGCTCGCGGTGTTCTCGCAGCCCTCGGCAAAGCGATAGACCGTGGCCTTCTGCTGCGGGTTCTCGCCATAGCGCAGGTCGTCGACCTTCTCCAGCGAAATCTCGAGCTTGGCAGAGGTGTCCGCCACGTCGCTTGCCTGGGCGGCAAGCCAACGGGAGATAGCCGTGTCGTAGGCGGCGGTGGTCTGGTAGACCTTCACCTGCAGGCGACGACGGGTGGAAAGCGTGGTGCAGCCACCGGTCTCGTGCATCTCGGCCAGGACGGCATCATAGTCGGCCGGGTCGGAGATGACGGTAACGCTCGCGGCGTTCTTGGCAGCAGAGCGCAGCATGGAGGGGCCACCGATGTCGATGTGCTCGATAGCGTCCGCGAAGGTGACCTCGGGGTTGGCAACGGTCTTCTCGAACTCGTACAGGTTGACGACGACCAGGTCGATCAGCTTAATGCCGTGCTGAGCCGCCTCCTGCATGTGCTGCTCGGAATCGCGGCGGGCCAGCAGCGCGCCATGAACCTTGGGGTGCAGGGTCTTAACGCGGCCGTCCATCATCTCGGGATAGCCCGTGAACTCCTCGATGGGGGTTACGGGAATGCCCGCGTCCTCGATGGCACGAGCCGTGCCGCCCGTAGAGATGATCTCGACGCCAAAGTCGTCAACCAGCGTCCGTGCGAAATCGACGACGTCCGTCTTATCGGTAACCGAGATCAACGCGCGTGCGATCTTCACATCAGATCCCATGCAGTCCTCCTGTCTGGTACGCCGCCGTGCTCTGTGAGTCGGTGATACGTCGATCTGCAGCGCTCGCGCAGCGGCATTGAAAATACTGATTTAATGTAGCGCATCGAGTGCATCGATGCACCCCGCAACGGGCGCATGTGCAGAAAAAGTTTGCGAGCGGAGGGGATGGGCATGGCACCGGGCACGGTGAGTTCATGGAACACAGGGGCACCATAATTAGATGCCAATGGCGTGGTAGAACTGTGCTCGATATGCATCCGCAAAAGAAAGAGGCACCATGGTCTCGCGGGTTCTCTACCGACCGTTTGATACCGAAGACTTCGACGCCATCGCGCTGATTCTGCAGCAGCTTTGGCATAACAATTCGGATAACGATGAGTACAACCGCCTTGAGGCCGCGTGCGACCTCGCCTATTGCCTTTCGTCGTCGACGTTTTCACAGGTTGCCGTAATCGACGGTCAGGCGCGTGGCATTTCGCTCGCGCGTGCGGGACAGAGCTCCGGCGCCACTATCAACGAGCATTGGATGGATACCGAACGCGCGCTGCTATCGCAGATGCGTGAGCTAGAGCCCGATGTGTGCGCCGAGTATCTCTCGTTTGTGCGCGCAACCATCCGAACCAACAACCGCCTGCTCGAGAGCAGCCCGTTGCCGCACGACAACGAGATCACGCTGCTTGCCGTGGATCGCGATGTCCATGGCCTGGGCGTTGGCACGGTTCTGCTCGATGCCGCCGTCTCGCACCTGTCCTCGCTTGGAGCGACGAGGGCGCACCTGTACACCGACTCCAACTGCTCGTGGAAGTTCTACGAGCTGCACGGCTTTAAGCGCACGGCCACGCACCGCGCCAACCGCGAAGAGCGCCGTCACGACATGCCGCGCGAAAGCTTCCTCTACGAACTCGATCTAACAGCCTAAACCCAGCAGCCATGCCTAGTCATTTAGGGATGTTCCCAGTGATTAGTCGTTGGGGACAGCCTTCGTAGGTAGCGCATAAAAATGGGATGGATCCGTCGGCAGTCGCCGGAGAAGATCCATCCCAAAAATCAGAGCGCGCTAGAACGTTCCGCCGCCGCCTCCGCCGACGCCGCCGCCTCCGCCGCCCGAGAAGCCGCCGCCTCCGCCGCCGCCCGAGCTGTCCGAGCTCGACGCGAGCTCACGGATGCTCTCGTGATACACGCCGTCGAACGAATCGAGCGGCGACTCGGTACCGTAATGATGGTAGTACCACCAGTAGCAGGGGTAATTGTCGTAGAAACCGTCGGCCTCGCGCACCTCGGGAGGAACAGCCTCGGCAAGCTGACGCAGGACTTCCTTCGAAACACCCAGCGCCGCACCCATCACCAGAAGTTTATTCCACAGGACCAGATCGCCGGGGACGGCTTCCTTTAGACGCGTGAAATCCTCAAGCCAATGCTTGAGCGCCTTGCAGCGAGCCGCCACCTCGGCGCCCTCCGGCGTAAAGCGGCGGAACGTAAGGCCCACGCCAATACCCACCAGCACAATCGGCACCGAGATAACCGCGGCGATAATGTTCGCCTGTGCGCCGTCGGTAAAGAAGATGGATCCCGCGGGAATACAGGCGATCAGGATACCAAGAACCAGGCAAAACACCATTGCAACAATGCCGTCCGAGGCAACGTACTCGCTATCGGCCAGTTTGCCCTTAACGGTGTTCTGATAGTCCTCGAGCTTGTCGCCCACGGGTGTAGCGTGCTGTTTGACGTAGTGCTGCAGCTCGTCGAAAGTGCGCGAGCGATCGCCGTTCTCGTCAGGCTTAGCACCGGCAAAGAAGACCTTGAGCACCATGTGGTCAATGCCCTTGGCCGACTTCCAGCCCGCATCACTCACCGTCACGCGATACGTCTGCTCTTCTTTTTCACGCCCCAACAGACCCTTCTTGGCCTTGGTCACGGTCGCCTGCTCCAGCTTGATCACACGGTCGTCAGTGAGCTTCATGAGCGTGGCGATATATGCCTGATCGGGCACCTCGTTCCAGCTCATGAGGGCCGAAAGCACGGCGGGGTGGTCGGCCGAAGGCACATCGCGGAAATATTCGTCCTGGAAAAGCGGCTTGGGCTTGCGCTTGCGCAGCTTGAGCATAACGATTGTGCCGGTAAAGGCCACCGCCGCAACAACACTTAGCACGGCAAGTGCATTGGCAACCATGCGAGCGTGAGCGCGGCGGGCGTTAGCTTCGTCGG
This sequence comes from uncultured Collinsella sp., assembly GCA_902462065.1. Lineage (GTDB taxonomy): Bacteria > Actinomycetota > Coriobacteriia > Coriobacteriales > Coriobacteriaceae > Collinsella. The sequence goes on along the minus strand of CABQAK010000054.1, from coordinate 3,628 downwards.
CCCATTCCTTCTCTTCGCTCAGGATCGTTGACATGCGCTCTTCGCCCGAGGCGGCAAGCTGCGGCACCCAGTCGCTGGGGAAGGCGATGCGTGCCTCGGCGAATTCGCCCTGATGCACGCAGGGAATGGTATAGGTGACCATGGGCTCGCCCTCATCGAGCGACACGTCGCCCGTCAGCGGACCGTGGCCCCATGCGCGGAAGTTATCGCCCTTGACGGCCGCCGTCCCGGCAGCGGCATTCGCGAAGCACACTTCCATCTCGACGTCATCGGAATCCGCAGACCAGCCGTCGCCCACAAACTTCCAGTAGAGCTCGGCGGTATCGGCCCAGTTCATAACCGCACCGGTCATGGTGTAGCTCACGTAGTAGATTGCGCTGTCGCCTCTCTCGTGAGGGCTGAACACCTTAATCCTTACGCCGTCACCGGTCTGCTCGACCGTGTAGACGCCAGAGTCGCCCTTGTTCGCGCTATCGACTTTGTTAAACGCGGTGTCCTCTTCCTCGACACTCAGCACGTCGACGCCCGCCGTGCCGCCCTGCTGGTTGGAGCCCGTATTGATCTCCCAAAACACGCCGTTGATGTCGTCGTCGAAATCAAACTGGCGTCCCTCGACAACACTCAGCGAGCCATCGGCCTCGACCGTGGCACCGATATAGGTTTGGGTCATGGAGTAGCCGTCGGCGTGCGCGGCGACAGGCAGCAGCAACAACGCAAGCGTGACGAGCACGCAGACGGAAGCGAATCGCGCAAACAGGTGGCGCTGCCGGCTGACTTTGGCGGCGAGGGTGTTCATGGGCACATCCTTTGTCTGTAAAACCAACAGCGCCATTGTCCCACGTTTGCGGGTACGCATGACGAACATCTAGGCGACCGGAGCGCCAAACGGGATGAAAGTCACACCCGCGGCCGGCACCTGGGGACGTTCCTTATCTGCCGGCAATCTGGGACACTCCTTGGCATAGCCCGCTCCGGCCATAGATACCACTTCATAGCTCCGTCACAGGTGTAGCGGCTTTGTGTTGCCGCGACGCGCACTGATTGAGTCCGCGAGCAAGGGGCATAAAGCAGTTGAGCGAAAACGGTTTGCCCCTTTGCCGTTCGCTCGAGGATCATGTCCCCCTTTTCCGCGGAAACCCCGGCAGTTGCGAAGAGCTGCCGGGGTTTCTGTCGTTTGTGAGGCTAAGTCGGTACGCAGCGATCGAGACCTTGAGCCGCAAACCCACCGTGCGCAATGCGCACCGCCGCCAACTTGTGAGCGTGGCAACGCCTTCCCTGCCAAGCCCCGCGCTATACTCATCCGCATGGATATCAAAACACGCAACATAGCAACGCCCGCCGCGGACGCACCAGCAACGGCAGTGCCCACCCCCGTCGTGGGCCGTTTTGCCCCGTCGCCCTCGGGTCGCATGCACCTGGGCAACGTGTTCAGCTGCCTGTGCTCGTGGCTTTCGGCCCGCAGCCAGGGCGGCAGCATCGTGCTGCGCATCGAGGACCTGGACGATCGCTGCAAGCGCCCGGAACTTGCCGCTCAACTGATTGACGATCTGACCTGGCTGGGGCTCGAGTGGGACGAAGGCCCCTACTACCAGCACGATCGCCTGGATCTGTACGAGGACGCCCTGCGCCAGCTGCAAGACGCCGGCCTCACCTATCCCTGTTTTTGCACGCGTGCCGAACTCCACGCCGCGAGCGCGCCGCACGCCAGCGACGGCACGCCCATCTACCGCGGCGCCTGCAGAGGTCTTTCTGCTGATGAAATCACCCGCCGCAGTGCCCTGCGTGCTCCGGCCACGCGCCTGCGCGTGCCCACCGTCGACGACCTCGCCAGCGACGTGATCGAATTCGTGGACCGCACGTACGGAGCCCAATGCGAAGCACTCGCCACCGAGTGCGGTGACTTTTTGGTGCGCCGCAGCGACGGCGTTTTTGCCTACCAGCTAGCCGTGGTGGTCGACGACGCTGCCATGGGCGTCACCGAGATCGTACGCGGATGCGACCTGCTTGGTTCCACGCCGCGCCAGATCTATCTGCAACATCTGCTGGGACTGCCCACGCCGCACTACGCGCACATTCCGCTGCTCATGTCACCGGACGGCCGCCGCCTTTCCAAGCGCGATCGCGATCTGGACCTGGGCGAGCTCCGCACCCGCTTTGGCACACCCGAGGCACTGTTGGGATGGCTCGCCGGGCAAACAGGCATCGCGCCGGACACCACGCCGCGTACCGCCGAGCAGCTGGTCGAGCACTTTAGCTGGGACGTCATCCGCGCGCATCGGGAGAACATCACTGTAACAGTCGAGTAGCCAGCCACCCCGCCTCTACGCAACATCCCAGGGCTGGAGTTCGTCGCCCAAGCGAACGATGCAGTCGTAGAGCACGGTGTGACGCTCGGCCGGGTTGGTATCCCGATGAAAATGCCCGTAGTACCAGCGCTTGTAGTCCAAGCGGTCTTCCAGCTCATCGAAAAATGCCGTAAGCCGATCAACGGAGGGGCAATTCCAGCCGGGCGCCGGATAGAGCGTGGGCGAGAGCATGCGCGTAGCGCAGGTGTGGGTGATCACGTAGTCGACCGTCCAGCCCACGCTGTCGAGCTTTGCCCGCGCCTCCTCAAAGTTGCGCTCGTCCGGCAGTTCCTGCGGCCACCAGCTGGAATACGGAATGCGGTATTCCTTGTCCACGCTCGTGGCGCCGCCCATGGTAAAGACCGTTGAGCCGTCGAGCTCAAAAACCTCGCCGCGCGTCAGGCGCCGTATGGGAGAGGTGTCTGACAGGCGCTGCGTCAGCCCACCGTGCCACAACTCCATGGGGCGCTCCGCCCAGTGATCGAAACGCTCGTGGTTGCCGTCGACAAACAGCACGGTATAGGGACGCGATTCCAGCCAAGCGATGTCGGCACATTCTTCGGCAGAGAAATCCCACGGAAAGCCAAAGTCGCCGGCGATAATCAGATAGTCGTCGCTCGTCAGACTATCCCCAAGGTCCCAGTCGCGCAGCTTTTGCATGTCGACGCCGCCGTGAATATCGCCCGTCACATAGACCGTCATCGGATCACCACTTCCCTGTAAGTCGCTAGCCCACATTCTGCACGATCACTAAGTCAACCGTTCCAGCCCTTCCATCCTTTGGGACCTACCCCTCGCTCTTCCATCCAAACGGGTCAAACACCCAAAAGATCAGATCGAGCACGCCGCCGGTCATCATGGCGCCGGCAAGAGCCATGCAAACGCGCAGAGAACTGGCGCTTCGGAGCACATCAAACGGCCCCAGAACAGCCAGCAGCGCGACCGCTGCGCCGGCTACGCACAGCGCGAGGCACGGCCCCGCGTCCTTAACGCACTTCTTTGCGAGATGCTTTGCGTTGTCACTCATCGGTATCGAACTCCTTAGAGGGTCGTTATTCAGACGCATGCCGCCGCGGCAGAGCGGGGCGGCAGGGTAAGTGTCACATGCTGTGCGGACATCAATGGAGAAACCGCCTGCTCGACCAACCTTTGACGCCGTTTTGCACCGGCACCACATCCCCCGCTATCGAGGTCTAATACTTTTCCCACCGCCACCCAAAAACTCATCGGTTGATTTCCGATCTCAACCGAACACATTGAGCAAATAGGCCATTCCCGCAGTT
>CABQAK010000053.1 GCA_902462065.1 uncultured Collinsella sp. | reverse complement strand
CAGGACTGTAGAGCAGCAACCTTAATATGCCTCAGGCCCGCCCCCTCTGCCGCACACTGGGAACGTGCCACGCACTTTACCTGCGTAAACAATGTGAGTGAAATATGAATCTCGATGGATACGCCCGCAGCCGTGTATACTAATCAGCTGTGTGTAACCAGGGGAGTATTCTGGCTGGACAAAATGCCTGCTTAATAGGGTTGTCAGGTAGTCCAGGCGAAATACAAGGCTGGGGAGCACGTCGTGTAAGTAGTGGTCCTCTAGGGGCGTACGCTCGGTGGTGTACGCATTGTCCCAAGACCACGCGAGAGTTGGGATCATATCTTGATCAGCATGATTCTCGGCCGCAAGATTGGCATGACCCAGGTTTGGGACGAGGACGACAACGTCGTTCCCGTCACGGTCATCCAGGCTGGCCCCTGCGCTGTCTCGCAGGTTAAAACTCAGGCAACCGACGGCTATGACGCCGTCCAGATCGGTTTCGGCGACATCAAGGCCAAGAACGTGAACAAGCCCATGGCTGGTCACTTCGCCAAGGCTGGCGTCGAGCCTGTCCGCTTCCTTCGTGAGGTCCGCGTCGAGAACGGCGAGGAGCACAAGGTCGGCGAGGTCGTCACCGTCGCTGATTTCGCTGATGTCGAGAAGGTCGACGTCATCGGTACCTCCAAGGGTAAGGGCTTCCAGGGTCGCATCAAGCGCTGGGGTCAGCGCCGCGGTCCTATGACGCATGGTTCTCACTTCCAGCGTCACCCCGGTTCTATCGGTCAGTGCGCCTATCCTGCACGCGTCCTCAAGGGCGTCAAGATGGCCGGTCACATGGGTAACGAGCGCGTTACCGTCAAGAACCTTTCCGTTGTCCGCATCGATGCCGAGCAGAACCTCATCTTGGTCAAGGGCGCTGTCCCGGGTGCCAAGAATGGTCTCGTCGCCATCCGTATGGCCTAAGGGCCCAGCCCATTTAGCCCAGCGTCATACCAAGGAGAACACTTAAATGGCAAAGTTTGAAGTAAAGAACAGCGAGGGCAAGAAGGTCGCCGAGGCCGAGCTCGCCGCTGAGGTGTACGGCATCGAGCCGAACATCCACGTTATGCACCACATCGTCAAGTGCCAGATGGCCTCTTGGCGTCAGGGCACCCAGTCTGCTAAGGGTCGCTCTGAGGTTTCCGGTGGCGGCAAGAAGCCTTGGCGTCAGAAGGGCACCGGCCGTGCCCGCCAGGGTTCCATCCGTGCTGCCCAGTGGCGTCACGGTGGCGTCGTCTTCGCCCCCAAGCCCCGTTCCTACGCTAAGCGTATGAACAACAAGGAGGTCAAGCTGGCTATGCGCTCCGCGCTGTCCGCCAAGCTGGCCGATGGCGAGCTCGTGCTCGTCGACGACTACGGCTTCGAGAAGCCTTCCACCAAGGCTGCCGTCGCCATGCTCAAGGCTCTCGGCCTTGAGGGCAAGCGTCTGACCATCATCGTTCGCGATGAGGACGTCAACGCCTACCTGTCGTTCCGCAACATTCCCAAGACGTTCATCATCACCGCTGACGAGGCCAACACCTACGATCTCGTCAACAACAACGCTGTGCTGATGCCCGCCGACATCGCCGCTCACTTCGGGGAGGTGCTTGCATAAATGACCGCCCACGAGATCATCATCCGCCCGATCGTGTCCGAGCGTTCCTTCTCCGGCATGGAGCTGAACAAGTACACGTTCGAGGTCGCCAAGGATGCCAACAAGTATCAGATCAAGGACGCTGTCGAGGAGATCTTCGGCGTCAAGGTCGTTCGCGTGAACACCCTGACGGTCAAGCCCAAGACCAAGCGCGTGCGCTATGTCGCCGGCAAGACCCGTTCTTGGAAGAAGGCCATCGTCACGCTGGCCGAGGGCGACACCATCGAGGTCTTTGGCAACCAGGCCTAAGACTCGCTGCTGTTGAGTGAGCTCATGCCTCCCAAATAGGGGAGGCGGGAGCTCAAGGTTTTGGGCGTATAAAATGGACACGCCCGGAACCGTGTATACGTCCGGTGTCATCGCACCCGAGGCAGAACCTCGAATCCCTGTCTGCGATGGCTAACGGATTCCTATTGAAAGGGATTGTAATGGCTGTAAAGCACCTTAAGCCGACCTCCGCTGGTAGGCGTTGGCAGACGATCTCCGACTTCTCCGAGATCACCTGCACCAAGCCTGAGAAGTCTCTTCTCGAGCCCCTGCCCAAGAAGGCCGGTCGTAACAACAACGGCCGCATCACCACCCGCCACCAGGGCGGCGGCGTGAAGCGTCGTTACCGCGTGATCGACTTCAAGCGCAACAAGGACGGCGTGCCCGCCAAGGTTGCCACGATCGAGTACGATCCGAACCGTTCCGCTCGCATCGCTCTGCTGCACTACGCTGACGGTGAGAAGCGCTACATTCTGGCCCCCAAGGGCCTCGAGGTCGGTCAGACCATCATGTCCGGTTCTGACGCCGACATCAAGCCGGGCAACGCTCTGCCCCTCGCCGACATCCCCGTCGGTACGCTCATCCACGCCGTCGAGTTCCAGCCGGGCAAGGGCGCCGCTATCGCCCGTTCCGCCGGTAACTCCTGCCAGCTGATGGGTAAGGAGGGCAAGTACGCCATCGTCCGTATGCCTTCCTCCGAGATGCGCCGCATCCTCGTTACCTGCCGCGCCACCGTCGGTGAGGTCGGCAACGCCGATCACTCCAACATCGTCATCGGCAAGGCCGGCCGTAAGCGTCACATGAACGTGCGCCCGACCGTCCGCGGTACCGTCATGAACCCTGTCGACCACCCGCACGGCGGTGGCGAGGGCAAGAACCACACCTCTGGTCGTCCCTCTGTTACCCCCTGGGGTAAGCCGACGAAGGGCCTTCGTACGCGCAAGAAGAAGAAGGTCTCGAACCAGCACATCATTCGTCGCCGTAAGAAGTAATTTCGGATACCGAGTTTTAGGAGAAAGCACTTATGAGCAGAAGTCTCAAAAAGGGCCCGTTCGTGGAGACTCGCCTTCTCTCGCGTATCACCGCGATGAACGAGGCTGGCAAGAAGGACGTCGTGAAGACCTGGTCCCGCGCGTCCACCATCTTCCCCGAGATGGTTGGTCACACCATCGCCGTCCACGACGGCCGCAAGCATGTGCCCGTGTATGTTACCGAGTCCATGGTTGGTCACAAGCTCGGCGAGTTCGCGCCGACTCGTACGTTCCGTGGCCACAAGGCCAAATAGGGGGTTAACCGTAAATGGCAACTAAGTCTATTGAAACTGAGGCCACCGAGGTTCGCGCCGTCGCTAAGTACGTGCGTGTTTCCCCCAGCAAGGCCCGCCTGGTGGTCGATCTGATCCGCCGCAAGCCTGTCGCTCAGGCCTTCGACATCCTCCACTTCTGCGACCGCGCCGTCGCCGTGGATGTCGAGAAGGTTCTCCGTTCCGCCGTTGCGAACGCCGAGAACAACAACGGTCTGCGTGCCGACAACCTGGTTGTCGCCGCTGCCTATGTTGACGAGGGTCCGACGCTTAAGCGCATCCGTCCCCGCGCCAAGGGTTCCGCTTCTCGCATTCTGAAGCGTACTTCCCACATCACCGTCGTCGTTGCTCCTCGAAAGGAGGCGTAAAGCTGTATGGGTCAGAAAGTCTACCCCACCGGCTTCCGTCTTGGCATCACCGAGAACTGGCGCTCCCGCTGGTTCGCAGAGAAGGATTACGCTAAGACCCTCGGTAACGATCTCGAGATCCGCAAGTACCTCGAGAAGCGTCTTTCCCGCGCAGCTGTCTCCCGCGTCGAGATCGAGCGCGCTGGCGACAAGGTGAAGGTCATCATCCTCACCGCTCGCCCCGGCGTTGTCATCGGTAAGAAGGGTGCCGAGATCGATACCCTCCGCACCGAGCTCGAGAAGGTCGCTGGCGTCTCCAAGGGCCAGCTCTCCGTCGACGTTGTCGAGATCAAGCGCCCCGAGCTCGACGCCAACCTCGTTGCTCAGTCTATCGCCGAGCAGCTCGAGGGCCGCGTTGCCTTCCGTCGCGCTATGCGCAAGGCTGTCCAGTCCGCCCGCAAGGCCGGCGCTAAGGGCATCCGTATCCAGTGCTCCGGTCGTCTCGGCGGTGCCGAGATGGGCCGTCGTGAGTGGTACCGTGAGGGTCGCGTGCCTCTGCACACCCTCCGTGCCAAGATCGACTACGGCACGGCTGTCGCCAGCACCACCATGGGCGCTTGCGGCGTGAAGGTCTGGATCTACCTGGGCGAGAAGCTCCCGGGCCAGCCTGTTCCCAACCCTGCACTCGAGGGCTCTTCCCGTCCTCGTCGTCGTAACTCCGAGAGGAGGGGTCAGTAGTGCTTGCCCCTAAGCGTATTCTTCACCGCAAGGTGCAGCGTGGCTCCATGAAGGGCCAGGCCAAGGGTAATACCGAGCTGCATTTCGGCGAGTTTGGTATCCAGGCTCTCGAGGCCCATTGGATCACCAACCGTCAGATCGAGGCCGCTCGTATTGCCATGACCCGCTACATGAAGCGTGGCGGTCGTGTCTACATCACGATCTTCCCCGATAAGCCCATCACCAAGAAGCCTGCCGAGACTCGCATGGGTTCTGGTAAGGGTAACCCCGAGGAGTGGGTGGCCGTTGTCAAGCCCGGCCGCATCATGTTCGAGGTCAAGGGCGTGCCCGAGGAGGTCGCTCGCGAGGCTCTGCGTCTTGCACAGCACAAGCTTCCCATCAAGACCAAGATTGTTGCTGCTAAGAACGCTGAGCAGCGCATCGAGAAGGAGATGGCTGAGGAGGCCGCTCTCGAGGCCAAGTGGGCTGCTGAGGACGCCGCCGCCGCCAAGGAGGAGAACTAATGAAGCCCGCAGAGATTCGTGAGCTCTCGGACGCTCAGCTCGTTGAGAAGCTGAAGGAAATGCGCGCCGAGCTCTTTAACCTTCGTTTCCAGATGGCCACCAGCCAGCTGGACAACACCGCTCGCGTCAACACCGTGAAGAAGGACATCGCTCGCGTCCTCACGGAGCAGCGCGCCCGCGAGATCGCAGCGGAGAAGTCCGCTGTCGCCGAGTAGGACCTAAGGAGAGAACATGACTGATTCGCGTAACTCGCGTAAGGTCCGTACGGGTGTCGTTACCTCCGTCTCCGGTGCCAAGACCATTGTCGTCACCATCACCGAGCGCAAGCGTCACCCCAAGTACGGCAAGATGATGACCAGCTCCAAGAAGCTGCACGCTCACGACGAGGAGTGCACGGCTGGCGTGGGCGATACCGTCCGCGTTATGGAGACCCGTCCTATGTCCAAGATGAAGCGTTGGCGCCTCATCGAGGTCGTCGAGCGCGCTAAATAAGCAGTCGCTCTTACGACTTGTACGTTTCCGAAGATGTGCGTATGCCTGGTTTGCATACCACAGGCCGCCTAAAGGCTGCGCACCTCTCTTCGGTTCTTAGTTCGGAGGAACATCTACCATGATTCAGATGCAAACCATGCTGAACGTCGCCGACAACTCCGGCGCTCGCAAGATTCGCTGCATCAAGGTGCTTGGCGGTTCCAAGCGTCGTTATGCAGGCATCGGCGATGTGTTCATCGGTGCTGTCCAGGAGGCTACCCCTGGCGCCAACGTCAAGAAGAAGGACGTTGTCCGTTGCGTCGTCGTTCGCACCGTTAAGGAGATCCGCCGCAAGGATGGCTCCTACATTCGCTTTGATGAGAACGCCTGCGTTGTCATCAACAACGATGGTTCGCCCGTCGGCACCCGTATCTTCGGGCCCGTCGCTCGCGAGCTTCGTGACAAGAAGTACATGAAGATCGTCTCGCTCGCTCCCGAGACCCTGTAGTTAGGGGAGATATATGTATATCAAGAAGGGCGATAAGGTCCAGGTTCTCTCTGGTAAGGATCGCGGCAAGCAGGGCGTTATCCTGCGTGCTCTCCCCGCCGAGAACAAGGTCGTTGTCGAGGGCGTTTCGGTCGTCAAGAAGGCCGTCAAGCCCAACGCTGCCAACCAGCAGGGCGGCATCGTTTCGCAGGAGGCTCCCATCGATGCCTCCAACGTCAATCTCGTTTGCCCCGAGTGCGGTAAGGTTACCCGCGTCGGTCACGAGAAGGACGGCAAGAACAAGCTGCGCGTCTGCAAGAAGTGCGGCCACAAGTTCTAAGCTGCCCGCAACATCAAGTTGCTAGCAAAGGCCCGGATGCCCCACGGCACCCGGGCCTTTTTTGATCCCTTGGGGACGGAGGAAAACGGATCATTACCGTCCGCAAGGGCGCCGGTGATCCGTTTTCCTCCGTCCCCAAGGGATCATTTTGCATGATTTGGAATGGGGCTCGTTTCAAACGGGTAATACCTTTCATGGGCTTGCATGTTTGGCACTTTCGCATATTGGCTACTGCCCGCCGTTAAATCGTTCAGCGAAAGGAGCCAAGATGTCCCGTCAGCCACGTCAAAAGTCATCCACCGGGCTATATCATGTAACCGCTAGAGGCAATGCTCATCAGCTCATTTTTGAGGATGACGACGATCGCATGGCATTGCTTCATCGTCTCAAAAAGTGTTTTCGCCAGTCGGATATCTCGATTTTGTCATGGTGCTTTATGTCCAATCACTTCCATCTAGTATTGGAAGATCCAATGGATGCCATGTCTCCCTCAATGAAGCGGGCTCTCTCCTCATATGTGCTTAATTTCAATACAAGGCACCAGCGTGTCGGTCATTTGTTTCAGGACCGCTTTTACAGTACTCCTGTCTTAGATGACAGTCATTTTCTTACTGCAATCGATTATATACATCTAAACCCCGTCAGGGCGTATGGTGGTTCCATTCTTGGATATCGATGGTCGAGCCTGAATGCGTTTGTATTGGGGCATGATGAATTTGCGTTTTGCGATATGTGCCGAGTTCAAGAACTGTCTTCGCTGTGTGTTGATCAGCCCGCATACCTAAGGCATCTTTACGATGTCCTGAAGTTAGATTCAATAACTTATGGAATGCGTGAAAAGCTTTCAGACGAAGATGCGATGAAGCTTATTCGACAATTCGCGGACCCGTTTGATGCCTGCGATATTAAGGCACTCGATAAGAATCAACGTAGTGCAATCATGATACGCGCACGAAAGGCCGGCGTGACAGTCGGTCAGATTGTGCGTTGTTGCGGACTCGGTGAGGCAACGGTTAAAAGGGCAACTGCTGGCTGGCGGGACGCCTCAAATGATCCGCTTTCCTCCGTCCCTAACGGATCATCTCAGCTTTCCGCGTAAAAGATGATCCGTTTTCCTCCGTCCCCAGGGGATTAGGTGATGCGCATTTGTGCGTAGTGGCTTGCGTAGGATTGCGTGACTATGCGTGTAAATGCGTTGTCTGCTGCTGAATTTTGTTCATATGGCGGTAACATACGCAGAAGTACGCACATACGCGCGCATTTGTGCGAATATAAGGCTGTTGGAAATGAAGAACTTCCGATGACTCAGGAGGCACATATGGCAGATTCCAAGCAGGCTCCACTCGACTCCGCGGCAGCCGCAAAAGCAGCGTTCGCTTCGGTCCAGGATAAGCCGTTCCCTAACGACATCTTTACGGCTCCCGAGCTTCGCTGGGCTGTGATCGGTTGTGGCGTTATCGCCAACCAAATGGCTCAGTCCCTCGCGCTGGCCGGCCGCAAGCTTGCGGGCGTCGCCAACCGCACGCTGTCCAAGGCCCAGGCTTTTGCTGAGCAGTATGGCATCGAGAAGGTCTATGAAACGGTTGAGGACCTCTATGCCGATCCGGATATCGACGCCGTCTATATCACCACGCCGCACAACACGCATATCACCTATCTGCGTGCCGCGCTGGCGGCCGGCAAGCACGTGCTCTGCGAGAAGGCCATTACCCTCAACTCTGCCGAGCTCGACGAGGCCCGTACCATCGCCGACGAGCACAACGTGGTCCTTATGGATGCCACCACGGTGCTCCACATGCCGCTGTATCAGGAGCTGCGCCGTCGCATGGATGCGGGCGACTTTGGCCGCATGAACCTCGCCCAGCTCAACTTTGGTAGCTATAAGGAGTACGGCGACCTGACCAACCGCTTCTACAATCGCAGTCTTGCCGGCGGCGCCATGCTCGACATTGGCGTGTATGCGCTCTCCGTCATGCGCCTGTTTATGGCAAGCCAGCCCGCCGAGGTCGTTTCGCTGGGCAATACCTGCGAGACTGGCGTTGACGTCGCGGGTGGCATTGTCTGCCGTAACGCCGAGCAGCAGCTGGGCGTGGTGAGCCTTACGCTCCACTCCAAGCAGCCCAAACGCTCGGTTATCAGCTTCGACAAGTGTTATATCGAGGTCAACGAGTATCCGCGTGCCGACCATGCGACCATCGTGTGGACTGCAGACGGTCACCGCGAGGAGGCCCACGCTGGCACCGAGGCCTACGCACTGTGCTACGAGATGGCCGACCTGGAGAAGGCCGTTGCCGGCGATGATTCGAAGCGCGAGCTCCTGGGCTATGCTTCCGATGTTATGGAGCTGATGACCAAGCTCCGTGCCGATTGGGGAGTCGTGTACCCCGAGGAGGAGTAAACGATGCTTGCGGAAGATAGGCTCAACGAGATCGTGTCGATGGTGCAGCAGACCGGCTCGGTTACCGTGCCGGAGCTTGCTGAGGCCCTGGGCGTGACGGCGTCTACTATTCGGCGCGACCTGCAGACGCTCGACCGAGCACACCGTATCGCCAAGGTGCACGGAGGTGCGACAAGTCTGGAGCGCGCGCACGTGACGCGCGACCTGACGATCAACGAGCGCAGCGATCTCCATAATGATGACAAGGAGCGCGTCTGCGCCCGTGCGGCGGCGCTTGTGGAGCCCGAGAGCTTTGTGTACATCGATTCAGGTTCGACGACGCTTAGGCTCATCGAGCATCTTCCGCGCCTTGAGGGCGTCACCTATGTGACCGACTCCGTGCTCCATGCTCAGCATCTCGCTCTGCGCGGCATGCGCACCGTGGTACTGGGCGGCGAGCTCAAGCCCGAGACCGAGGCGCTCGTCGGTCCCGATGCCTTGGCAACTCTGGACCGCTATAACTTCAACTGCGGCTTTTGGGGTTCCAATGGTATCGCCGCCGAGCAAGGTCTCACCACGCCGGATATCGAGGAAGCGCAGGTCAAGCGCATCTCGATGCGCCATACCGCCAAGCGCTTCGTAATCTCGGATGCCAGTAAATTTGGCATGGTGGCGCCCGTCAAGTTTGCGGACTTCCGCGACGCAACGATTATTACTGCGGGCGAAGTACCAGCCAAATACCAGACGATGGATAACGTCATCACGGTCTAGCGGCAGGGGACAGGACAAGGCCAAAGCCACCACAAAGGTGCCTGTCCCCGCTGTGGTGGTTAGTAACGAAAACCGAGTAGTTTTCTCAATAGAAAAGCGGCAACGTCCATCACGGGCGTTGCCGCTTTCGTTGTCTGCCGGTTTGTCTAAGTCTGTAACAACTAGACCGTTAAAAGTGGGTTAGATGTTACAGATTGAGATACTTCCGAACCGCGACGTCCCTTTGTCTCAATCTGTAACATCTGGGACCGATTTTGACGAGTTATTGTTACAGATTGAGATTTTCCCTTGAGGGGGATTCGAATGTCTCGATCTGTAACAGATAGACCGGAAAATGGGTTCTAACTGTTACAGATCGAGACGTTTTGGGGCCGTGGCCGAGCCATTGCGGCAAACCCGCCACAAAGGTGCCTGTCCCCATTGTGGTGGTTTAGGGCTCCCAGGGGCAGGGGGCTTCGATGTGGATGTGCTCACCGGTTACGGGATGCGTGAAGGACACGCTGTGGGCGTGGAGCATCAGGCCGCAGGGACGCGGCGTGCCGTACAGGTCGTCGCCTACCAGGGGATGGCGCTCGCTTGCCAGGTGCACGCGGATCTGGTGCTTGCGGCCGGTGAGCAGCTCGACATCGATATACGAGCGCGTGGGCAGGCCACGACGGCTCTTAAGACGCTTGAGCACCTTCACACGCGTCTGAGACGGCTTGCCGCTGGCGCCAACGCGCATCTTGCGGCTATCGTGGCGGTCGCGGGCGATGGGCTTGTCGATGAGCTTTTCGTTCCAGTCGATCTTGCCCTCGGCGAGCGCCAGGTAGTGCTTTTCGAAAGCGTGGTCGATGACCATCTGGTCAAAGGCGGGCTGCGTTTGCTTGTCGAGCGAGAACAACACCACGCCGGTGGTGTCGCGGTCCAGGCGGTTGAGCGGCTGCATGTCGGTCGCGGCAAAGCCGTCGCCCATCGCCAGCAGCAGGTCGCTGGCGTAGTCGGTAAGTGTGCGCTCGCCGGTGCCGTCGCCGTGGACGATCATGCCGGCGGGCTTGTCGATGGCCATGAGCCAAGCGTCGCAGTAGAGGACTTGAGGTTCTTCGTTCACGTGTAAGCCTTTCGGTTAGCTAATTCCCACAAACATACAGCCCGAGGT
>CABQAK010000052.1 GCA_902462065.1 uncultured Collinsella sp. | reverse complement strand
ATCGCCGTCGCCGCGAGGACGAGGACCGCGGTGGTCGTCGCCGTGTTGAGCGCGAGGACGAGGGCCGTGGCTCGCGTGGCGGCAAGCTTGGCTCGGGCGATCGTCGTCGTTCCGGTCGCAATGACGAGCGCGGTGGCCGTGATGAGCGTCGCGGCGGCGAGGGTCGCGGTGAGCGAGGTGCCCGTGGCGGTGAGTCCCGTGGCGGCAAGCGCTTTGAAGAGCGCGGTAGCCGCGGCGGCGAGCGTCGCGAGGGTGCTCGCGGCAATGGCGGCCGCGGCGGCGCTGGTCGTTCTAACGAGTCGCGCGATCGTCGTGACCCGCGTGCCAGCCGTGATCGTCGCGATGACTGGCGCAACTACGACGATACCCGCGAAGAGCGTCGCGGCGGCTATCGTGGTGGTCGTGGCGGCAACCAGGCCGGCTCCCGTGGCGGCCGTGCCGGCGGTCGCGATAACCGTGGCAGCTACGGCAACAGCCGTGGCGGCAAGCGCGGTGGCAGCTCCCGTCGCCCCGGCGACGGCGGCGGCAAGCGCAAGTAAGATGCGCATCGCGCGCTAGCGTGAGACAAGCTAAGGGCCCGAGCAAACAACGCTCGGGCCCTTTTGTTTGCCGTGTCCATCGCTAATTCAAACGTGATGTTCTCGGGAATGCATCTGGGGGATGCCGAGGACCTATTTTCTGCCATGCAGCAATGGGTCCCATGGGGTGCGCCGTGCATTTTTTGGAGTATTCTGCAGTTCGAGTTGTCTGCATATGATTCGACGTCGCCAACGGTGGCCTTCGGATATCCCTAGCGAGCGTTCCGAGTCAGATTTCGCCGTTTTCCGGAGCAGGGGCGCGTCATTCTCGCCATGTCGGGACTTAGAATGATACGGCGCCCTACAGTTTTGCCCACCCGCGGCGGTGCTGGCGCGGTCACGTTGCAGAATACTCCGTTTTTTGCACGGGCCAGGATGGGGTACCTCAGGAGAACACAGCGGTATCCCGTAAATATATACAATTTGTACCGTAATTTATACAAAACGAAGAGGCAGACAGCGTAGGGTGGGTGCATTGGGGTGCTTGGTGCATTAAAACGGGGACCCCACGTGCCGTATACTCTGGCTGGATGTGAAAGCGGCTTGACGCGTTGCCAGGCGTAGGGGAGGGTGCCTCGATGAGCGTATTCGAAATTGTGTTTAGTCCGACGGGTGGAACGCAGAAGGTGTCAGGCCTTGTGGCCGGAGCACTGGGCAAGAATACCGTTACCGTCGATCTGACCGATAGCGGGTTGGATTTCAACGCTGTCTCGATGACTGAGGACGACGTGGCCGTAATCTCTGTGCCGGCGTATGCCGGTAGAATCCCGGCTGTGGTGGCTGACCGGTTGGGCATGGTGCGCGGCAACGGGGCTCGGGCTGTTTTGGTTTGTGTATACGGAAACCGCGCGTTTGAGGACACGCTCGTAGAGCTGGAGGACGTTGCGAAGCATGCGGGATTCCGGGTGATCGCGGCAGTTGCGGCCATTGCAGAACATTCCATTGCGCGACAGTTTGCTGCCGGTCGTCCGGATGCGCAGGATGCGGCGCAGCTTGCTGAGTTTGCTCAGCAAATTCAGCAAAAGCTGTTGGCTGAGGATGCGTCCGAGCCCTCTATCCCCGGCAATCGTCCTTATAAACAAGCTGGAGGTCACCGCATGGCACCCGAGGCAACAGAGGATTGCGTTTCCTGCGGTGCATGCGCCGCGGCGTGCCCCGTTTGTGCTATCGACAAGGGTGACCCCAAACGAGCAGCTGGCGAGGCGTGCATCTCCTGCATGCGCTGCATTGCCGTATGTCCGCGAGGTGCTCGTAAGGTTGATCCCAACAAGCTATCCGCTGTTTCCCAGATGCTGAGCAAGGTTTGCGTCGTGCGGAAGGAATGCGAGCTCTTTATCTAGCGCATACGAAATTGGTGCAATGGGACCAGGTTAATCTGCACCAACCTGGTGCAAACAAACCTGTCCCCATTGCACCAGAGCAAGGAGTGTCCCCGGGTGCCGGCAGAAAAGGAACGTCCCTAAGTACCGCATAAATACCGTTTATCGGAGAAAAAATACCGTTCGCCGGTCATAATGATTGTTCCGGCTTTGGGCTTGTCTACAATAACCCCCGTAAAAGAAATGCGGAAGGTTACCGAGTCCCCTCGGACGTGGGCCTAACCAAAGTCTTTGATCGCGAGCGTCTCAATGGGCGCATTCGATTGATTTTGGTTGGGCTATATTTATGAAGGGACATGTCACCATGGGTTTCTTTTCTCGCCTAATGGGTGGCTCGGATAAGCAGACGACTGCGGCTTCCGAGTTCGAAATCCTCGCTCCCGTTTCCGGCGAGCTTGTTCATCTAGAAAATACCAATGACCCCGCTTTTAGCAGCCGTGCCGTGGGCGATGGCGTTGCCGTGGTTCCCCAAGAGGGAACGGTGTGCGCTCCTGTTTCCGGCACCGTCGCGGCGCTGTTTCCGACTGAGCACGCGCTGGGCATCATGTCCGACGACAGCTCCGCTCAGGTGATGCTGCATATCGGAATCGACACTGTTAAGCTTGAGGGCAAGGGCTTCCATGCGCTTGTTGCCCAGGGTGACCATGTCGACGCGGGCCAGCCCCTCGTCGAGGTCGATTTCGACGCGGTCCGCGCCGCCGGCTTCGATCCCACGGTCTTCGTTATCGTGTGCGAGCGTTCGGAGAACTCGACTCTTCGCGAGCATGCTTCCGGCCCTGTTGCTGTTAAAGAGCCTGTCGTTTGGCTTTCCGAGTAAATTCTTGTGGTGGGTACCGTGGTTATCAAGCGAGTTTTTAACAACAACGTCGCAATGGTCACTTCGGACGATGGCTCCGAGCTCATCGTCATCGGTCGAGGCCTCTGCTTTGGCCGTCATGCCGGCGATGCCATCGACGAGGCATCAGTCGAAAAGACCTACGCGTTGCAGGAGGGAACTTCTCAGGATTCGCGTACGATTGACCGCTTGGCACATCTTTTGGAGTCCATCCCCACCGTCAACCTCGTGATTTCCGAGGAAATCGTTCAGATGCTTCGTCGAGAGCTCAATGTCGACATCAACGATAAGATTCTCATCGCTCTCGCAGACCATATCAGCCTTGCTTTGGAGCGCGAGCGCAAGGGCGTCCCCTGTGAGAATCCGTTGCTGCTCGAGATCCAGCAGTTCTATCGCAAGGAGTATGCGCTTGCGGGCCGTGCGCTGCAGATTATCAAGGAGTACATGGGCATCCAGATGAGCGAGGAGGAGCAGGGTTTCATTACCTTGCATATCGTCAACGCCACCATGCCGCAGCGCTCTGACCGCCTGATTGTTTCGGTCCAGCTTGTTCGCGACGTGCTTGCGATTGTTTCCAAGCGCTATGCTACGACCCTCGATGACACCTCGCTGCCTTACGAACGTTTCGTTCGTCACCTGCAGTTTTTCGCACAGCGAGCGCTCGATCCTACGGCCGGGCAAATCAACGGAGACGCGCTGTTCCGAATCGAAGAAACGGCGTATCCGCGTGCATTCTCGTGTGCGGATGCCATAGCCGCCCACTTGTCGTCTACCTATAACGTTGTCGTTACCGATGCCGAGAAGAGTTATCTCGCATATCACATTGTTAACCTGCTTGGAGAACCTGGTCTCTAGGCATAACGTGCCCACACATCGATCGATATAAGGCAAGGCTCACGGTCTTGTCCAGGGCACATCTGTCTTAATTTGCGGAAAAGGAAGGGGAGTACCGCTATGACCGCAAAAAAGAAGTTCAATTTCAAAGCGCCGTTGGAGGTGTTCGCGAAGTCGATCGTCCAGCCGATGATGTATCTCTCGGTTGCCGGCATCCTGCTCATCGTGGGCATCATTCTGACCAACAAGACCATCTGCGCTTTGGTCCCCGTACTGGGCTCCGGTCCGTTCCAGCTTGTGGGCGCCGTTGTCTATCAGTCGCTGATGTTTATCATCAACAACCTCTCGATTCTGTTCTGCGTTGGTATCGCCGGCGCCATGGCAAAGAAGAACAAGGGCCATGCTTCGCTGATCGCCCTGATGTCGTTCTTCCTGTTCCTGCAGGCTAACAACATCGTGCTCAACGCCACCGGCTCTCTTGCCGATGCGAGTGGCATGCTCGGTCTTACCGGAACCGGCCAGGCCACCGTTATGGGCATCCAGGTACTCGATACCGGCGTGTTTGGCGGCATCATCCTTGGTTGCATCACCGGTGCCGTGTTCAACAAGTACTCGAACAAGCAGTTCCCCATTGCCCTTTCGATGTTCTCGGGCGTTCGCTTCCCGTTCCTGATTATGATCATCATTTCCTGGATCATGGGCGCTGGCTTCTGCATCGTTTGGCCTCCGGTTCAGGGTGCCATCTCCTCCGTTGCCGGTATCATTAAGGAGTCGGGCAACATCGGTCTGTTTATCTACGGCATGCTCAACAAGCTGCTCGTTCCCACCGGTCTGCACCACCTCATCTACACCCCGTTCCAGTTCTCTGATGTGGGCGGCACCCTTACGCTGGGCGATCAGGTTATCGCCGGTGCCTACCCCATCCGTGTTGCCGAGATGGCAATGACGGGCCAGCCCTTCTCCGATAGCACGTATTTCAACAGCTACACCTTCAACAACCTGTGGCCCTACATCGGTATCGGTCTCGCCTTTATCGTCACCGCTTACAAGGGGAACAAGGATAAGACCAAAGCCGTTATCATCCCGCTGATCATCACCGCCGTGCTCTCCTGCGTGACCGAGCCCATGGACTTCCTCTTTGTCTTTGCCGCTCCCGTGCTCTTTGTTGTTCACTCGGTTCTTTCCGGCATCTTCCTGGTCCTGCTCAAGGTCCTCTCCGTGCCCGCTTCGACTGCAGGCGGCATCATCAACATCGTGGTTTCCAACCTGGTCCTCGGTGTCGATAAGACCAACTGGCCGGTTATGCTGGTGCTTGGAGTCGTCAACGCCGCTCTGTACTTCTTCCTCTTCACCTTCCTCATCAAGAAGCTCAACCTTCACACGCCTGGTCGCGAGGAGGAGTCCGAGCTCGCCGAGTCCGTTGCCGAGGGCGAGGCCGCCGCGTCTGTCGCGGTGAAGCAGGGCGCTGTTGCCGCGGCTCCCGCAGAGGGCGTCGATGCGGGCATTGCCGACCTGATTGCAGGTCTTGGTGGCAAGGACAACATCGAAGAGCTCGAGAACTGCTTTACGCGTCTCCGCGTGAACGTTAAGAACCCGGACCTCATCGATGAGAACCTCATCAACCACGTACCCAACAGCGGCATCAACCGCAACGGTAACAATATCCAGATCATCTTTGGCATGAAGGTCGCCGAGATGCGCGACAAGGTCGAAAACGCAATTGAGAAGGAGCAGTAAACAATGATCATTACTCTGTGTGGTGGCGGATCCACCTTTACCCCCGGCATCGTCAAGTCCATCGCCCTGCGCAAGGACGAGCTCGATGTTGACGAGATTCGTCTGTACGACATCAACGAGGAGCGCCAGCGCAAGATCGGCGTTCTCGTGGACTGGATTCTGCACGAGGACCTCGGCCTGGACATCAAGCTCACGGTGACTACCGACAAAAAGACGGCTTTCACCGACGCGAGCTTCGTGTTTGCCCAGATGCGCGTGGGCGGCTACGCCATGCGCGAGCAGGACGAGAAGATTCCGCTGCGTCACGGCTGCGTGGGCCAGGAGACTTGCGGTTGCGGCGGCCTTGCCTACGGCATGCGCACCATCTTCCCCATGGTCGAGCTGATCGACGACGTTGAGAAGTACGCCAAGAAGGACTACTGGATTCTCAACTACTCCAACCCTGCCGCCATCGTCTCCGAGGGCTGCCGTGTGCTGCGTCCCAACGCTCGCATCATCAACATCTGCGACATGCCGATCGCGATCATCGACGTGGTTTGCGCCGCGCTCGATATCGACAAGAAGGATGTCGAGTACGATTACTTTGGCCTCAACCACTTTGGTTGGTTCACCTCGATCCGCCACAAGGGCGAGGAGGTGCTCCCGCAGCTGCGCGAGTACATCAAGGAGCACGAGATTCTGCTGCCCGATTCTTACCTCAAGGGCATGGGCTCGCTCATGGCAAAGAAGCCCGAGGAGGCCACCGACGAGCACCCCGAGCAGAACCGCCACACTAAGGGCAGCTGGTACTACGTCTGGAAGGGCGAGTACGAGATCATGGAGTGCTTCCCGGAGTATCTGCCCAACACGTATCTGAACTACTACCTGCAGCAGAAGGAGTTCGTCGAGCATTCCAACCCCGAGCGCACCCGTGCTAACGAGGTTGAGGAGACGCGCGAGAAGAACCTCTTCGACGGCATCGACCACTACGAGAAGACGGGCGAGATCGACGAGAGCACGTTCTATGCGGGCAGCCACGGCGACTGGATTGCCGACCTGGCTATCGCTCTGAAGAACGACACCAAGCAGCGCTTCCTGGTCATTTGCGAGAACAAGGGCGCTATCCCCAACATGCCCTACGACGCTATGGTCGAGCTGCCTGCCTACATTGGTAAGAACGGCCCCGAGGTCATCAGCCGCGACAACATTCCTCTGTTCCAGCAGGGCCTCATGATGCAGCAGCTGAACTCTGAGAAGCTCGTGGTCGAGGCTACGATCGAGGGTTCGTACGAGAAGGCGCTCAAGGCCTTTACGCTGAACAAGACCGTGCCGTCGATGAAGGTCGCCAAGGAAGTTCTCGACGACATGATCGAGGCTAACAAGGGTTACTGGCCCGAGCTTAAGTAAAAGCAACAGGGTCGCTGACCGCATACCTAGAGCAATGCCCCGTCCACGTGATTTCGTGGGCGGGGCATTGTCGTTTGGTAACGCGTTTTACCAAATATGGCATTTATCTGCGGTAATGTTCTATTTCACCGCTGAGGGTGACATTTCATGCCGCCTGCCGAACTGCGTGAAGACCTAACAACTTTTTAGGTCAGTGTTGTGCGTGTAGCAACTTCGCCCGGCCTCGCCTCCGGGCTGCCATGTGAGAGGGGATCTTATGGCTCGACTGCATGTAATGGAACGCAGCCACGCTCAGGCCGTCATGGACGACCTGCACGATGCGCTCGGACGTCGTCTGGCGGTGAGCTCGCTCGCCCCGTGTCCCGTGGAGTTTACGGCAGCGCTCGTCAACCTGTGCTCTACCCAGAGCTGCGGCAAGTGCACGCCCTGCCGCGTGGGCCTAAGCGCGCTGAGCGACCTGCTCGCCGATGTGCTCGAAGGGCGCGCCGATGAGTCCACACTCAACCTGATAGAGCGCACGGCCCGCACCATCTACCTTTCGAGCGATTGCGCCATCGGCTACGAGGCCGGCGCCATGGCGCTCACGGCCATTCGCGGCTTCCGCGACGATTTTGAGCATCACATTCGCGAGCACTCCTGCGGCTTTGATCGTGAGGCCCGCGTCCCGTGTGTCTCGGGCTGTCCGGCGCACGTCGACATTCCCGGTTACATTTCGCTTGTCGAGGCCGGCCGCTATGCCGATGCCGTCAAGGTCATCCGCAAGAATAACCCGCTGCCGCTCGTTTGCGGCCTGGTGTGCGAGCATCCCTGCGAGATGCATTGCCGCCGTGGCATGGTCGACGACCCCATGAACATCCTCGCCCTCAAGCGTTTTGCCGTTGAGCACAGTGACCTCAACGACCACAAGCCGCATGTAGTGGACAACACCGGTAAGCGCGTCTCCGTGATCGGCGGCGGCCCGGCTGGCCTTTCCTGTGCCTACTACCTGGCCGTGATGGGCCACAAGGTGACCATTTTTGAGCAGCGCCACCACTTGGGCGGCATGCTGCGCTACGGCATCCCCAGCTATCGTCTGCCGCGCGAGCGCCTGCAGGCCGAGATCGACTGGATCTTGAGCGCCGGCATCGACGTTGAGCTCGATCACTCCGTCAATGGCGAGGAACTTGCCCGCCTGCGCGACGAGTTCGATGCCGTCTACCTGGCCATTGGTGCCCACAGCGATAAGAAGCTCGGCCTTCCGGGCGAAGAGGCGCCCGGCGTGGAGTCGGCCGTCAAGATGCTGCGTGCCATCGGTGACGACGAACTGCCCGACCTGAGCGGCCAGCGCGTGTGCGTCATCGGCGGCGGCAACGTGGCCATGGACGTGGCGCGCTCCGCCGTGCGCTGCGGCGCCGAAAAGGTAAGCATCGTCTACCGCCGTCGCATCTGCGATATGACGGCCCAGGATGCCGAGATTGCCGGCGCCCAGGCCGAGGGCTGCGAGGTTCTGGAGCTCACGGCCCCGCTCGCTATCGAGACGGGTGAGGAAGGCCGCGTGACTGGCCTGCGCGTGCAGCCGCAGATTATCGGCGAGCCCCGTCGTGGGCGTCCGGCCCCGCGTGCCGCCGCCACACCCGAGCGCGTCATTCCCTGCGAGCGCGTGTTTGTGGCCATCGGCCAGGACATCGACTCCAAGCCGTTTGAGGACATGGGCATCGCCTGCAGGTGGGGCTGCGTGGTCACCGATTCGGATGGCGCCGTGCCCAACTTCGATGGCCTCTTTAGCGGCGGCGACTGCCAGACCGGTCCCGCCACCGTCATCCGGGCCATCAACGCCGGCCGCGTTGCTTCGGCAAATATCGATCGCTATCTGGGCTTTGACCACAAGATCAAGCTTGACGTTGAGCTACCGACCGTACAGTTTAAGGGCAAGCACGAGTGCGGCCGCTGCGAGCTGGGCGAGCGCGAGGCCGGCGAGCGCATCCACGATTGGAATCTGGTCGAGCAGGGCCTTACCGAGGAGGAGGCACGCCAGGAGGCAAGCCGCTGCCTGCGTTGCGACCACTTTGGCTTTGGTGCGTTCCGCGGAGGGAGGAACCTGGAATGGTAGAGCTCAACAACCCCACTGTCAGCGATAACACCGAAAGCGGAGCACTCAATATGGTCAAGCTCACTATCGATAATTGCGAGGTCGTGGTGCCCGAGCACACCACGATCCTGGACGCGGCCAAGTCCGTCGGCATCCAGATTCCCACCCTGTGCTACCTGCGCGATCTGAACGAGATCGGCGGCTGCCGCGTGTGCGTGGTCGAGGTTGAGGGCTGCGACCAGCTGGTTGCCGCCTGCAACAACTACGTGCTCGATGGCATGGTGGTCCACACCAACAGCCCCAAGGCCCGCGAGGCGCGCCGCACCAACGTGCAGCTGCTGCTTTCGCAGCACGATTCACGCTGCACGAGCTGTGTGCGCAGCGGTAACTGCAACCTGCAGACCATTGCCAACGACCTGGGCATTTTCTATCTGCCGTATCAAAGGCATTTGGCGGGCGAGGGCTGGGATTTCGATTTCCCCATCATCCGCGAAAACGACAAGTGCATTAAATGCATGCGCTGCATCAAGGTGTGCGAGAGCGTACAGGGCCTAGGGATTTGGGACCTGACCAACCGCGCCACGCATACCGCCGTGGGCACCCGCGGGCGCGTGCCGATCGGCAAGACCGATTGCGTCGCGTGCGGCCAGTGCATCACGCATTGCCCGACGGGCGCGCTGCGCGAGCGCGACGACACCGAGACCGTGTTTGACGCGCTCGCTAATCCCGACAAGATCGTGCTGGTGCAGATCGCGCCGGCCGTGCGTAGTGCTTGGGGCGAGGAGCTCGGCATTCCGCGCGAGGAGGCAACCGTCGAGCGTCTGGCTTGCGCGCTGCGCCGCGTAGGCTTTGAGTATGTGTTCGATACCGATTTCTCGGCCGACCTCACCATTATGGAGGAGGGCTCCGAGCTGCTCGAGCGCCTGGGCGCCGCCGCTAAGGGTGAGGGCGACAGCCGCGGCTGGCCCATGTTTACGAGCTGCTGCCCGGGCTGGGTGCGCTTTGTGAAGGCACGTTACCCCGAGTTTGTCGACAGCCTGTCCACGTCAAAGTCGCCGCAGCAGATGTTCGGCGCTATCGCCAAGACCTACTACGCCAAGGTGCTGGGCGTGGAGCCCGAGCGTCTGTTCGTGGTGTCCGTTATGCCATGCACGGCCAAGAAGGCCGAGTGTGCGCTGCCGAGCATGATGGGCGAGGGCGGCGCGCCCGACGTGGACGTTGCGCTGACGGTGCGCGAGATGGTGCGCATGATCCGCGCGAGCCACGTGAGCGTTGACACGCTGGTCGAGGAGCCGCTCGATACGCCGTTGGGCTTTGGCACGGGCGCGGGTGTGATCTTTGGCGCCACGGGCGGCGTGATGGAGGCCGCCGTGCGCTCGGCATATTACCTGGTGACGGGCAAGAATCCCGACGCCGACTTCTTTACCGATGTGCGCGGCCTGGATGGCTGGAAGGAAGCCGTGGCCGATATCGATGGTACCAAGGTGCGCGTCGCGGTGGCGCACGGGCTGGGCAACGCCGCCCGCCTGCTCGATGCGATTCGCGACGGCCGTGTGAGCTATGACTTTGTCGAGGTCATGGCGTGCCCGGGCGGCTGCGTCGGTGGCGGTGGTCAGCCGATCCACGACGGCTGCGAGCTGGCGGCTGAGCGTGGCCAGGTGCTGTGGAGCCTGGATGCGAAGGCGGACATTCGTTTCTCGCACGAGAATCCCGATGTCCAGGCGTGCTACCGCGAGTTTTTGGGCGCGCCGCTCTCGCCGCTGGCCGAGGAGTTGCTGCATACCGACCATCATGCCTGGTCGATGCCTAACGAGGGGACGTGCTAGCGATGCGCGCGTTTGATTTTGAGATGTCGCGCCGGGGGTTTGCCTCGGCGCTCGCCGCGGGCGCCCTGTCGCTTGCGCTCGCGGGCTG
>CABQAK010000051.1 GCA_902462065.1 uncultured Collinsella sp. | reverse complement strand
TGGTGGTCGCGGCCGTCTTCTTAGCAGCGGTCTTGGCCGGAGTCTTTACCGCAGGCTTATCCTCGGTGGCGTCGGCTTTTACCTCGGGAGCAGCCTCGGCCTCGGCGGCCTTCTTGGCAGCTGCGGTGGTACGCTTACGCGTGGTCGTTGCCTTGGCAACGGTGGTCTTGGTTGCCGCTGCCTTAGTCGCAGTGGGCTTCTTAGCGGTCGTCTTGCGAGTCGTGGTCTTCTTAGCCGCAGGCTTTGCTGCGGGCTTCACCTCAGGCTCGGCCTTTACGGGCTCAGCCTCAACCGGCTTCTCCTCAGCCTTGGGCTCCTCAGCAGCAGCGGGCGCCTCAACAACCGGCTCGGCTACAACCTCGGGCTCAGCCGCAGCCTCAGGCTCGTCGACAACAGCCGCTGGCCTCTCAATCTCCGGGTGCATAAAGAAGTACAGGTCCAGATACTTATCGGCCGAACGCGTCCAGCTAAAGTCCTGGCTCATGGCCTGCGTGACCAGCTGGTTCCAAGCGTCGCGGTTATCCCAGAACAGGCGTGCCGCGCGGAAGACCGCGTCGCCCATCTCGTCGTCGTTAAAGTTGCTAAACGAGAAGCCCGTGCCCTCGCCGGTAAACTCGTTATACGGGATCACCGTGTCCTTCAGACCACCGGTCTCGCGAACAATCGGCAGGGTGCCGTAGCGCATGGCGATGATCTGCGACAGGCCGCAGGGCTCAAACTTCGAAGGCATCAGGAACATGTCGGCGGCAGCATACATGCGCTGTGACAGCGCCGGATCGAACTCGATGCGCGCGGCCATGGTGCCGGGGTACTTGTCCTGGAAGTAGCGTAGACCGTCCTCGTAGTCGCGGTCGCCGGTGCCCAGCACCGCCACCTGCACGCCGCCGGCCAGGATGCGGTCGAGCGCGTACATGACCAGGTCCATGCCCTTCTGGCGCGTCAGACGCGTGACCATGACCATAAGCGGACGGTCGTCGCGAACCTCGAGCCCCAGCTCTTCCTGCAGCTTGGCCTTGCACACGGCCTTGCCAGAACGATCCTCGACGGTGTAGTTGGCGGCAATGCGCTTGTCGGTCGCCGGATCAAAGCCCGCGACGTCGATGCCATTCAAAATACCCTGCAGCGCGTACGAACGCTCGCGCAGCACACCGTCCAGGCCCTCGCCAAACTCGGGCGTCTTGATCTCGTTGGCATAGGTGGGGCTCACAGTGGTGATGGCATCGGCATAACGCAGCGCGCCCAGCATGTAGTTGATGCTGCAGGCGTCGCAACGCAGCTGCGAGGCAGCCGCCGGAATATGCGCCACGCCCAGGATGTCCTCCATCACGGTATCGCTAAACTGGCCCTGGAACGCCACGTTGTGGATCGAGAACACGGTCTTGACGCGGTCGTACAGCGGCAGGCCCTGGTAGAACTCGCGCAAAAACACGGGCGCCAGTGCCGTCTGCCAATCGTTGCAGTGCAGGATGTCGCACTCAAAGCCGGCCGGCAGGTGCTGCAGGCTCTCGGTGATGGCCTTAGAGAAGAACGCAAAACGCTCGCCGTCGTCAAAGAAGCCGTACGGATAGTCGCGCGCAAAGTAGCGCTCGTTGTCGATGAACATATAGGTGACGCCGTCGTGCTCGAGCTTCTCGAGTCCGCAGTACTCATTGCGCCAACCCAGGCTCACGTAAAAGTCGGAGAAGTGCTCCATCTGCGCCTTGTACTCGTCCTTGATGGTGGCGTACTTGGGCACCATCACGATAACTTCGGCGCCGGCGCGCACAAGCGCCGCAGGCAGCGAGCCCGCCACGTCGCCCAGGCCACCGGTCTTCACAAACGGCGCGCACTCGGCCGAGGCAAACACGATCTGCATCTTTTTGCTGGAATCAGCCATATTGTCTCCCATGTTGCAATTCGAGAATAGCCGCCTGGCGCTAACCGGGCGGCTATTCTACATGTTACGAGCGATGTTGCGGTGCCAACGTTAACGTACGATGGTGGTGTCGGAAGTTAACGGAGCCTTGCCCAGCACCAGGATGTTCTCGGGCGTGCCGCGAAGCTCGGTGTTGGTGGGAACCACGTTGTTCTTGTCCAGGATGGCGTTCTCAACGCGGGCGCCGCTCTTGATGATGCAGCTCTGGTTGATGATCGAGTTGGTCACCGAAGCGCCTTCCTCGACCACGACGCCGCGCGACAGAATCGAGTTGCGAACGGTGCCCTTGATGATGCAACCGGCCGAGATGATCGAGTTGCAGGCGTGGCTGCCGGTCGCATAGCGCGAAGGCGGCACGTCGTGAGCCTTGGTCAGGATCGGGCGCTCGGGGTCGAAGAGCTGGTCGGCCACGGTCTGGTCGAGCAGGTCCATGCTGCGGCGATACAGCGACTTCTCGCTAAACACGCCCACGACCTCGCCCTTGTACTCGTAGCTGCACACGTCGATGTTGCCAAAGTCGCCCTGGAGTGCCTCGAGCAGGTCCAGATAGTCGGCGGCCTGGTAGTGGTCGATGATCTCGAGCAGCGTCTCGCGGTTGACGATGCAGCAGTCCATAGAGGCGTTGTCGCCGTACACGACGCCAGCGCTCACGCCCGTCAGGCGGCCGTTCTCGTTGATCTGCAGCTTGGTCTCGTCATCGACGTTGCGCGTAGCCTTGCAGTACACCACGGTCATCTGGGCACCGGAGTTCTCGTGCGCGTCGATGATGGTGTTGAGGTCCATGTTAAAGATGATATTGGTGCCCATCATCACGACATAGGGCTTGTCCGAGCGCTGGAACAGCGTCTTGTTGGAGATGATGTCGCGCAGCAGGAAGCGCATGCCGCCCTTGGTGGTGCCATACGCGTTTCCGGGCACCATGAACAGGCCGCCCTTCTTGCGGTCCAGGCCCCAGTCCTTGCCCGAGCCCACGTGGTCGATCAGCGAGCGGTAGTTGCCCGGCATGACGACGCCGACGGTCTTGATGCCGGCATTCATCATGTTGGACAGCGGGAAGTCGATCAGGCGGTAGCGGCCCAAAAACGGAACGGACGCGATGGGGCGG
The DNA here is from genome assembly GCA_902462065.1 of uncultured Collinsella sp. Taxonomy (GTDB): domain Bacteria; phylum Actinomycetota; class Coriobacteriia; order Coriobacteriales; family Coriobacteriaceae; genus Collinsella. Next base: position 7,918 of record CABQAK010000051.1, on the reverse strand, counting down.
TCCTTGAGCAGCACGCTGCCGTAGGTCGAAGAGTAGTTAGCGGTAATATAACCGATGGCCTTGCGATTGATCATCGGATCATTCCCCCTTCCCGATAACGACGTCATTTCCAACGACGGCCGTATCCTTGGTGGTATCGACAGAGCCGAGCTTCACGCCCTCTTCGACCGTGGAGTTCTCGCCCAAAATAGCGCGGCAGATGTGCGCGCCGCTCTTAACGTGCGCACCCGGCAGCAGCACGGAGTCCTCGACCACGGCGCGCTCCTCGATGATGACATCGGTCGAAAGGATCGAGTGGCGAGCGGTGCCGTAGATCTTGCAGCCGTTGGAGACCAGGCAGTCGTCCAGGCGGCCGTCAGGGCCAATGTAGTGCGGTGGACGCGTGGTGATGTTGGACATGATGGGGAAGTGCTTGTCAAACAGATCGAACTCGGGGTTGTTGCCCAGCAGGTCCATCGAGGTCTCGTGGAAGCTGGCGATGGTGCCGACGTCCTTCCAAAAGCCGTGGAACTCGTAGCTGTACAGGCGCTTGTTCTCGCCGAGCACCTTGGGGATGATGTCCTTGCCAAAGTCGTGGCTCGAGCGCTGGTCCAGAGCGTCCTCCTCGAGCGCCTCGATCAGCACGTCGGCCGAGAAGATGTAGATGCCCATGGACGCGAGGTTCGAATCGGGCTTATCGGGCTTCTCGGTGAACTTGGTGATGCGGCCGTCCTCGGGGTCGGTGGTCAGGATGCCAAAGCGGCTGGCCTCCTCCCACGGCACGGGCATAACGCTCACCGTGAGGTCGGCATTGTTCTCAATGTGCGTCTTGAGCATCTTGCGGTAGTCCATGCGATACAGGTGATCGCCAGACAGAATCAGGACGTACTTGGGGTCGTTGGCCTTGATGTAGTCGAGGTTCTGCGTAATGGCGTCGGCCGTGCCCGCATACCAGGCGCCGCCGGTCTGCGTCTCGTACGGCGGCAGAATCGACACGCCGCCGTCGCGGCTGTCCAGATCCCACGCCTCGCCGGAGCCCACATAGGCATGCAGCAGGTAGGGGCGATACTGCGTCAGAACACCCACCGTGTCGATGCCCGAGTTGGAGCAGTTGGAGAGCGAAAAGTCGATAATGCGGAACTTGCCACCAAAGCTAACCGCCGGCTTAGCGATCTTTTGGGTGAGTGCCCCCAATCGGCTGCCCTGTCCTCCTGCGAGGAGCATCGCGATGCATTCTTTCTTACTCATCGATTTCTCCTTCTGTCATCGATGTTTCTAACCCATTAGCGGTGGGCACGGCGCCTGGTCGCGCCCACCGAATAATGCCGTGCTGGCATAAGGGAGCTCGCGCGCCTCTACGCGTGCCAGATCTCGTCGCGGTACTCGCGAATGGTGCGGTCGCTCGAGAACCAACCGCTCGAGGCGGTGTTGAGCAGCGCCTTGCGGTTCCAGGTCTCCTGGTCGCCATAGCTGCCCGTGAGCTTCTCCCAGGCGTCGACGTAGCTGCGGAAGTCTGCCATGACCAGGTCGGGGTCGTTGTTATTCATGAGCTCGTTGTAGATGCTCTCGAAGTTGCCCGAAAGACCCGCAAAGGTGTTGTCCTTGAGCTCGTCCATCACGCGGCCCAGGCGCTCGCGGTCACCGTTGAGGGTATCCCACGCAAAGTAGCTATTGGATGCCCAGAGCTGCTCGACCTCGGGAGCGGTCAGGCCAAAGATGGCCTCGTTCTCGCGACCGGCCAGGTCGGCGATCTCGATGTTGGCGCCGTCGAGGGTGCCCAGCGTAATGGCGCCGTTCATCATGAGCTTCATGTTGGACGTGCCCGAGGCCTCCTTGCCGGCCGTGGAGATCTGCTCCGAGATCTCGGCGGCGGGGTAGATGAGCTGAGCGTTACTCACGCGGAAGTTGGGGATAAAGCAGACTTTCATGACCTCGTTCACGCGGGGGTCGTTGTTGATGACGTCGGCCACGGAGTTAATGAGGCGGATAGTCTCCTTGGCAAAGGTGTAGCTCGAGGCAGCCTTGCCGCTAAAGATGAAGGTCGTCGGCGTCACGTGGAAGTTGGGATCGGCGATGCGACGGTTGTAGATGTCCATCACCTTCATGATGTTCATGAGCTGGCGCTTGTAGGCATGGAAGCGCTTGACCTGGACATCGAAGACGGTGTTGGGGTCAATGACCAGACCGGTCTCGGCCTTAACGTAGGCGGCCAGGCGCTCCTTGTTGGCGCGCTTGGAGGCACCCACGGCCTTCAGGAACTCGGTGTCGCTCTGGAACTCTTTGAGCTTCTCCAGCTCAAAGGCGTCCTTCAGCCAGCCATCGCCAATAGCCTCGGTGACGAGCTTGGCGTAGGTGGGGTTGGCCTCGGCAAAGAAGCGACGGTGCGAGATGCCGTTGGTCTTGTTGTTGAACTTCTCGGGCGTGAGGGCATAGAAGTCCTTGAGCACGATGTTCTTGATGATGTCGGAGTGGATCTTGGCCACGCCGTTGACGCTATGGCTGCAGATCACAGACAGGTTGGCCATGCGGATCTCGCCGTCCCACAAAATGGCGGTCTGGCGCAGACGCTCCTGCCAGCCCTCCTGAGTGGTGTCGAACGACTCGTGCCAACGACGGCTGATCTCGTCGATGATCTGGTACACGCGGGGGAGGAGCTTGGAGAACGTGCCGATGGGCCACTTCTCCAGAGCCTCGGGCAGGATGGTGTGGTTGGTGTAGCTCACGACCTGCGTCACGATATTCCAGGCGTCGTCCCACTCGAGCTTCTTTTCGTCGATGAGGATGCGCATAAGCTCTGGGCCGCACATGGCGGGGTGCGTGTCGTTGGTGTGGATGGCCACAAACTGCGGCAGCAGCTCCCAGTTCTCGCCGTGCTCCTTCTCAAATGTGTCGAGCAGGCTGTAGATGCCGGCCGAGACAAACAGGTACTCCTGCTTCAGGCGCAGCAGACGGCCGTGCTCGCCGGCGTCGTTGGGGTAGAGGATAGCGCTGATGGCCTCGGCCTCGGCGCGCTCGGCATCGGCCAGGGCATAGTCGCCGCGGTTGAAGGCCTCCAGATCGAAGTGCTCCTCGACCGGCTCAGCGGCCCAGACGCGCAGCTTGTTGACGGTCTCGCCGGCATAGCCCACGACGGGGATGTCATAAGGGACGGCCAGGATATCCTGCGTGTCCACCGTGCGGTAGAACGTGCGGCCGTTCTCCTCAAAGCCCTCGACGCGGCCACCAAACTTGATGGTCACGGCCTTGTCCTGACGACGGACCTCCCAGGGATAGCCGTGGGTGAGCCACTCGTCAGTGGCCTCGACCTGGCTGCCGTTGACGATCTCCTGCTTAAACAGGCCGTAGCGGTAGCGCATGCCGTTGCCATAGCCGGCAATGCCCTCGGCTGCCATGGAATCCAGGAAGCACGCGGCCAGACGGCCCAGGCCACCGTTACCCAGTGCCGGATCGGGCTCCTGGTTCTCGATGACGGACAGGTCAAAGCCCATGTCGTCGAGCGCCTCGGCGACCATGTCGCGCACGCCAAAGTTGAGCAGGTAGTTGTCGAGCAGGCGGCCGATCAAAAACTCGATCGAGAAGTAGTACACGCGCTTTTTGCCCTCGGCGGTGGCACGGGCGTCGCTCTTGGTGGCAACGGTGCGTGCCTTCTCGGCCACGAGCTTGGCCAGGGCGTTAAAGCGGTCGAGGTCACTGGCGGCCTCGATGCTCTTGCCGCTAATGCTCATGACGGCATCGCGATAGAGCTCGGTAAACTCCTGCTTGTTGTCGAAGATCTTATTCATACGTTCCTTTCCCCCGGGGATGTTTCTCCCGGAACGGTTATGACATGTATCCTACGCCCCCGCGGGGCGGGTAATTACAGTGGTAACGCCTTTGTTACGCTTTCTTGGTTGGAGCCTTAACAGCAGCTGCCTTGGCCTTGGTTGCAGTCTTTTTGGTGGCTGCCTTCTTGGCCGTGGTGGACTTGGCCGAAGCCTTGGCAGCGGGCTTGGTTGCCTTTGCCTTAGCCGGAGCCTTCTTAGCGGCCGCGGGCTTGGATTTCACCGAGGACGCACGCTTGCGCGCCGCCTTCTTGGGCTCCTCGACCACCGGCGGCTTATAGCTGCTGGGGCCGCGGCGCTTAAGCACGACGCCAGCCAGGCCGGGCACCTTAATCTCGATGGAGTCCATCTGCCCGTTCCAGGGATAGGGCTCGCTCGAGCAGGTGTAGGGCTCCTCGCCGGCATAGCCGCTGCCACCGAACTCGGGACGGTCGGAATCGAAGATGACCTCCCAGTCGCCCTCACGCGGTACGCCCACGCGGAAGCTCTCGTAGCTCGCCGGGTCAAAGTTGATCAGGATCACCAGGTCGTCATCGACGTCCTCGCCCTGACGCACAAAGCTCACGATGGACTGCTTGGAGTTGTCCGCGTCGATCCAGGTAAAGCCGTCGTCGGTATAGCCGCGCTCGTACAGGGCGGGCTCGGCGGTGTACAGGTGGTTGAGCGCCTTAATGAACGCCTGATGATGACGGTGGGTCTCGTACTGCTCGGTCAGGAACCACTGAATGGACTCGTAGTAGCGCCACTCAATAAACTGGCCGATCTCGTTGCCCATAAAGTTGAGCTTGGCACCGGGGTGCGTCATTTGGTAGAAAGCTAGCGTGCGCAGGCCGGCAAACTGGCGCCACCAGTCGCCCGGCATGCGGCCGATCAGCGAGCACTTGCCGTGCACGACCTCGTCGTGGCTCAGCGGGCAAATAAAATTCTCGGTAAAGGCGTACATGATGGAGAACGTGAGCAGCCCGTGGTTGCCAGGGCGCCACGGAAAATCGGTCTGCATGTAGTGCAGGGTGTCGTTCATCCAGCCCATGTCCCACTTGTAGTGGAAGCCCAGGCCGCCGTCCTGCGGCGGGTAGGTCACGAGCGGCCACGCGGTGGACTCCTCGGCCATCATCATCACGTCGGGGAAGTGGGCCTCCACGGCGCAGTTGACCTGACGGATAAACGCGCTAGCGTCCAGGTCCTCCTCGGTACCGTACTTGTTGAACTTCTTTTGGCCCGGATCGTCGATGCCAAAGTTGAGGTACAGCATGCTGGACACACCGTCCATGCGAATGCCGTCCACGTGGAAGTTCTCGAGCCAGTACAGCACGTTGGAGACCAGGAAGGAGCGGACCTCGCCACGGGCGAAATCGAACTTGTGCGTGCCCCAGTTGGGGTGAATCTCGTGCTCAAACAGCATGTGGCCGTTAAAGGTGGCAAGGCCGTGGGAGTCGGCGCAAAAACCGCCGGGTACCCAGTCCATGATCACGCCGATGCCCGCCTCGTGGCACGCGTCGATAAAATGCATGAGCTGCTGAGGGTTGCCGTAACGCGACGTGGCGGCGTAATAGCCGGTCGTCTGGTAGCCCCAAGAGCCATCGAAGGGATGCTCCATGAGCGGCATGACCTCGATGTGCGTGTAGCCCATGTCGCGCACGTAGTCCACGAGTTCCACCGACAGGTCGTCGTAGGTGTAGAACTCGCCGCGCTGCGCGGGGAAGGGGTCCATGGGGCCGGGGTAGTTGCCGTACTCGTCCGGCTCGCCCTGCGGCGCATCGCCGTGGCGCTTCCACGAGCCAATATGCACCTCGTAGATGTTAAGCGGCTGAGACATGTGGTTATGGCTGGCACGGCGCTTGAGCCATGCGGCGTCGTTCCACTGGTAGCCGTCGAGGGTCCACAGCACGCTGGCGGTACCCGGAGGGCACTCGGCCTTAAAGGCATACGGATCGGCCTTGTAGAGCTTCTCACCCTCGTTGGTCTCGATAAGGTATTTATAGAGCTGGCCCTGCTCGGCGCCAGGAACAAAACCTTCCCAAATAGCACTCGTATGCATGGGCACCAGCGGGTTGGCTTGTTCATCCCAGTCGTTAAATTCACCAATGACATGGACACTCTTTACGTCGGGCGCCCAAACGCAAAAACGCCAGCCACGCGTGCGCTGCTGCGTGTCGGGATGCGCGCCCATCTTTTCCCAGCTGCGTTCCCACATTCCAATGCCAAACAGATAGACATCGTCCTTGGAGAGTTCCGGTGCGTGCGGGGCGGCTTTACGGGTAGCGGGCTTTTTGGTTGCTGGCTTTAGCTTAGTATCGCTCACGTTTGATCCCATCATGACGCGGCAGCGTGTTGCCTTGGTGACTAGATGCGAAAGGTCCAAGGCTGCACGAATCGAAGGGACGGCGAAGTTTCTGTGATTCGTTCCACCTCGCGTGCTCGGTGGAACTTTCGGCAGAAACTACGATAACACCTGTACGTTAGTTTTATGGACGAAAGCGGATTTGCGAGGGCGTTTAATCGGTAAGCGACATGTTTATACCACTGGCAGAATTGACGTGGTAAAACTCTTGACAGTTTTACCAATTTGGGTTTCAAAATTGTTTGGCTGACGTTTGGTAAAACGCTTTTAGCAGGATGTTTACCATTTGATATCGAAAGGTTCGTTTATGTCCCATACCGCCGCTCCCAAGGTTGCCTTTATTTTCGATTGCGACGGCACGCTGGTTAATAGCACCCCCGTTTGGGCTTATGCTCAGCCAGAGTTATTGCGCCGCCACGGTGTCGACGTGACGGTCGACGATTTTGCCCAGTTTGAGCATTTGTCGCTGGAGGATGAGTGCCAGGCCTACCACGACACCTGGGGTATTGGCGCGAATGGCGAGGAGCTCTACCGTGAGCTGAGTGACATCCTGATCGATGGCTACTCTAAGGTGCCGCCACGCGACGGGCTCCTGGCATTTTTGGAGCAGGCGAAGGCGGCAGGCATTGCCATGTGCGTGGCTACGTCCACGCCGGCCGAGCTGGTGCAGTCCGCGCTCGCTGGTGCCGGGCTCGACGCCTACATGGAGTTTGTGACCACCACGGGCGAGGCAGGTCGTTCCAAGCAGTTCCCCGATGTGTACGAGCTGGCGCTGCGCCGCCTGGAGGAGCGTCATGGGAATAAGTTTGAGCGCGCTTGGGTGTTTGAGGACGCTGTCTTTGGCCTAAAGAGCTCTGGCTCCGCCGGCTTTAAGCGCGTGGGCATCTATGACCCACACGGCCGCATGAAGCGCGACGACGTACGCGCCAACTGCGATATCTTTATCGACAGCTACGAGGGGCTGGATTTAGCTCGCGTGCTTTCGTTTGAGGGATAGGCGAGGGCTGTGGCTTGCAAGGTATTAGTGGTCTGCGGCTCGCCCGTGGTGGCGAGCGCGGATCTGTTACGTAGGCTAGCAGGGGAGTGCGACCACGTTGTCGCCGTAGACCGCGGACTCGACGCGCTGCTGGGTGCCGGTTTGAGCTGCGACGTATATGTTGGGGATGCCGACACAGTGAGCGATGCGGGCCGTGCGTTGGTCGATGCCGCCGAAGCCTTTGAGGTAGAACGCCACGACCCCTACAAAGACTATACCGATCTGGCGCTGGCGCTCGATTCCGTCCGCCGTCGCTGGGCAGGAGCCGAAGTGGTTGCGACTTGCGCCACCGGCGGCCGCCCCGATATGGCCCTATCCGTTCTGGGGCTGCTCGCGGGCTACGATGACGCCCCAGTCTGGATTGCCGAGGACAAGGTTGTCGCCCGCATCCTTCGCGCAGGCGAATCGTGGACCATCGAAGGCACCGAAGGCAAGACGTTCTCCATCGTTGCTATTGCCCCCAACACCGAGGTAAGCGAACGCGGCCTAGAATGGGAGCTAGATCACAGCCCCCTGGGTCTGTTGGCCGATACGGGCATTAGCAACGTCGTCAGGTCAACAGCCACAATCCAAGTCCACACCGGCACCGCCATCGCTTACCTATGTCATTAGGCATTAGGCATTTAGAGTCTGACCAAAAAAAGTCCTTGCACGCCGTGCCAACTTCCCCTATAGTATCTCCACGTCACGGGGGCGTAGCTCAGCTGGGAGAGCGCTTGACTGGCAGTCAAGAGGTCAGGG
>CABQAK010000050.1 GCA_902462065.1 uncultured Collinsella sp. | reverse complement strand
TCCGTACATGTACGGATGAATGTGGGAGGTGTTCGGATAAGGTTGATAATCAAGGAGTGCATTTAAAGTGAGAAAAGCCGTCAGAACACTTGCGCGGATGTGCGATGTCCCGTATCATAGACAGCCGTTGACGCCTCAGTTGCGCCATCACATGGCCGCCAGCGTAGCTCAGTTGGTAGAGCACCGCTCTCGTAAAGCGGGGGTCACCGGTTCGAGCCCGGTCGCTGGCTCCATTGCACAAGATAGCCGCCTTCGGGCGGCTTTTTTGTTGCCGATTTCGGGCGCGCATCCGCCAATCCAAGCACAACGCCGCCGGAAACTCCCCTACTCAACAAAAGCCCCGCCAACCGCAATCCCCAAAGGAACCGCGATCAGCGGGGCCCAAGCGAGCTCCCCCAAGGGATAACGCTCGCAACACGAACAGCTCAGCTGAGCAGCGCGCTACTCCTCCCAGTAAGCATCTGCAAGCAGCTTAAAGCAAATCTTCTTGACCGGCTGCGCGCCATCGCCCGGGAACTCGAGCGTGGGCATGTGAGGCTCGCCGGCAACAAACAGCGCAAACTTGTCGTCAGCAAGATCGCCGGCGATCGAGGCGTCGGAATCGACCAGATCGTAGTCGTCCTTCTCGTCGAACTCCTGGACCAGCGTCAGGCTGCCCGTGGCAACCTTAAAGGCCTCGCGACCCTCGACGTCGATCTGCAGGTCGTGATAGCGCTGATGCGTCTCATAGTGAGCCTCGGCTTCGGGACGCGTCGTGGGAGCCATGACGTTCGCAAAGACCTTGTCGCCCAGAATCGGATGGCTGCCGACCTCGAGCTTCGCCGGATCGTTCTCCTCGAGCCAATCGATCAGCACGTCGAGGCCCTTGAGCATTCCACGGTACTCCTCGATATCGCCCAATGCACCGTAAATCATCTAAATCCCCTCTCGGATCGTTTCTTTGGCGGCTACTCGGCAAACGCATTACCGACGCTGTTGCCACCCACATGCGTCTCGACCAGGGTAAGGTCGGGATTGAACACGACAGTGTCGGCGTCGCGCCCCGGCATAATGCTACTGCACTTGTCGTCGACATGAGCTAGCAACCGATGCCGGGGCCGCAGCACAAGCTCCTACAGCTCGGTCACGACAACGCCGTTGTAAACCTCGTCCCAACGATCCATAACCAAGTGGCCAGTCATGGGATCCATGGCATTGAGCTTGCCGCAGGTGTTGGCGGTACGCAGCACCGTCTCGTCATCGGCTCCGGCAGCAATCGCATGTGCGAAGCCGGCAATGGTCGAATCGCCAGAGCCCGTAGCGTTAACGGCGGGGATATCGGGGGTCTTGGCGCGGAACGCACGGCCATTGTGGAAGCCAACTGAGCCGGCAGCGCCCATGGATACGACGACCCAGGGGATATCGGAGAAGCGGGCGTCAGAGGCGAGCGCGGAACGGAGCTCGTCCACATCGTCGGTGGTAAAGCTCGTGCCCAGAAGGCCGTTAATTTCGGTCAGGTTAGGCTTAACCAGCTCAGGCTTGACCTCGGACTTGAGCGCAGCCTCAAGCGAGGCACCCGAGGTATCGAGCAGCACCTTGGCGCCGGCGTTCTCGGCAATGCCCGTGATCTTGGCGTAGTAGTCCGCCTCGACACCGCGGGGCAGCGAACCCGAGATGGTGACGACGTCGGTCTTGCTCGCAAGCTCGGTAAACTTGGCGGTAAAGGCATCGAGCTCCTCGGGGGCAATTGTCGGGCCGCTCTCGAGCAGCTCGGTCTGGTTGCCGGCATGAAGGATATTGAGGCAGATGCGGGTCTCGCCCTTGATGGGCACAAAGTCGTTGTTAATACCGTTGGCGTCCATGAGCTCAGCCATGTAGGCGCCCATGTGGCCGCCGAGCAGACCGGTTGCCACAACGTCGTCACCCAGCTGACCCAGCACACGGGCCACGTTGAGGCCCTTGCCGCCGGCGGTCTTTTCGGGCGTCACGCGGTTGACGTCGTCGATAACGAGCTCATCGAGCTGATAGCGCGTATCGACGGACGGGTTCATCGTAACGGTGAGGATCATTTTTAGCTCCTTATCTCGCAGGCTCCTTGTGCCTCGCGATACGAGTCGACAAAACGGAATTACAGAATCTCAATCGTGAACGAGCGTACGATGGTCTCCTTGGGCTTGGCGACAAGGCAGCCGCGCTTATGCTCAAGTACGTCGTCCTCATCGGAGCAGGTCGAGAGGCCGCCCCAGGGTTCAACTGCAACAAAATCGCCCTCGGGCTTACTCCACACAATGAGATACGGGAAGCCCTCAAAGCTCAGGCGGACGCCCTTGTCCTCCCCCTTCTTAGAAAGCGTAACCTGACGGCTCTCGAGCACGTCAAAGATGGTCTCCGCAAAATCGAAGAGCTCGTGCGACAGGGGCAGCGTCTTTCCCACCATGGGGTTCTTGGAGCGGTTTGCCACGTCAATCAAGCCAGTCGAGGGAACGGCGGTGCAGAGCTCCGCAGCCTCGTCTTTCTCAAAGCGCAACTCGTAGTCCGTATAGGCCTCGCCCTCATCGAGCGGACACCTAAAGCCGGGATGACCGCCGATAAAGAACGGCATGTCCTCGGTCCCCTCGTTGGTCACCTCATAGGAGACGCGCACGGCGGTATCCTCGAGCGTATAACGAGCGACAAGCTTAAACGGGTACGGATAATCGCTCAGCAGCGCGGCGTTATCCTCCGAAGCCAGGCACATCGCCAGCTCGTTCTCGCCTTGGCTCAGCAGCTTCCACTCCTGTTTGCGCGCAAACCCGTGGCGAGCGAGCTTTACATGATGCCCGGCAAACGTCATGGCGCTGTTGTCGCGCAAGCCTCCGCAAATCGGGAAGCAAATCGGTGCCTGGCCAGACCACACGGCGGGATCGCCCTGCCACAGATACTCGCGACCTCCGGCCTCAATCGAGGTAAACGAACCGCCAGCCGTGGACACCTTAATAGAAATCGAATCGTTGGAGAGAGCGTATTCCATTGCCCATCCTTTCGAACAACTGCTTTTTTGCTCGCAAGAACCCGTCTCGGCCCTGACCAAAGGACAAACCCGCACGTTCATCGACGCGTCCGGTATCCCAGCCATGTAACGGGGTACCATACAGACATTGATGCAATTACAGCTGAAAGGCCTTCTTATGCGAACCATCATCCTCTACGCCTCGCGCCATCACGGCAATACGAAAAAGCTCGTGGACGCCATCGTCGAGGCACACCCCGAGATCGATACCCTCGACGTCAAGGCGCTTGGCAAAAACGAGTATCCCAACCTGCACGAATATCATCTGATCGGTGTCGCCACGGGAATCTATTACTCCGAGATCGACAAGGACATGGCACGCGTGCTCACGAACGTGCTGCAGCCGCAGGACAAGGTGTTTGGCCTTATGACCTACGGTGGCAAAAACAAGTGGTACGGCAAGGATATCGATGGCATCTGCCGCATGAGACAGGCCATCTTTATGGGTGTCTACGGCTGCCCCGGCTTTGATACGTGGGGGCCGTTCAAGCTCGCCGGCGGTGTCCAAAAGGGACACCCGACCGCCGAGGAAATTAAGGGCGCCGTCGACTTCTTCGACAAGATCGAAGACGAGTATGGCGACATCATCGTCGAAGAGTACGCCAAGCGTGAGAAGCGTCTAGCCTACGAAAAGGAGCATCCTGCGGGAGGTCTTGTGGCCGGCGTCAAGCGCACGGCAAAGAAGATCGCTAACAAGCTGTAACTGTGAAGGTGCTTTTGAGCGTTTAACCCATACGGCGGGTCCGAGCAGATTCGGGCCCGCCGTCTTTTTCTATCGTTACTCGGTAAAGGCGTTGCCGACGCTCTGGCCGCCAACATACGTCTCGACGAGGGTGAGCTCATGGTCGAACACGACAAAGTCGGCGTCGCGACCCGGCATGATGCTGCCGCACTTATCCTCGATGTGCGCGGAGCGTGCCGGCACCTCGGTTGCCATGCGAATGGCGATATCGGCGCTGGCGATGCCCCAGTCGACGATGTTCTTGACGCCCTGGGCAAGCGTGAGCACCGAGCCGGCAATGCTCTTGCCGTCAGCGAGCCAGCACAGGTTGTCCTTCATGATGACGTCCATGCCACCACTGGTGTAGCTGCCCTCGGGCATGCCGCCGCAACCCAGGCAGTCGGTGATGAGCACCGTGTGCTGCCAGCCCTTTGCCTGCAGCAGTGCCTTGATGGCGGCAGGGTTTACGTGCTTGCCGTCACAGATGATCTCGGCGTAGGTCTCGGGCGTGGACATGGCAGCGCCCACGACACCGGGCTCACGGTGATGCAGGCCGCGCTGACCGTTATAGGTATGCGTAAAGCAGCTGGCACCGGCGTTGATGACGGCGATGCACTCATCGTAGGTGGCATCGGAGTGACCGATGCTGGTCACCACACCCTTGGCGTTCAGAGCAGCCGCATAAGCAGCGGCACCGTCGCGCTCGGCCGCCATGGCGCTCTTAACGATGCGACCACCCGCAGCCTCCTGCCACTGATCGAAGACCTCCTCGGAGGGATCGATCAGGTAAGCGGGGTTCTGCGCGCCCACGTGCTTCATGGTAAAGAAGGGGCCCTCCAGGTAGATGCCCTGAATGCGGGCACCGCAGAAGTCGGGGCCGCGACCCTCGTCCGCCTGAGCGATGGCGGCGCAGGCGTCCTTGATCTGCTCGACGCCATCGGTGAACGTCGTGGGCAGCCAGCTGGTGGTACCGCGACGGGCGAGCTCGGTCGAGCTGATATCGATGCCCTCGGGATCGTTATCGGTAGTTGAGTGGTTGTAGAAGCCATGGATGTGAGTATCGACCATACCCGGTGCGATCCACGATCCCGTGTAGTCCTTAATCTCGCAAGAGGGCTCGTCGGCCTGCCAGGCGCCAAAGACGCCATCCTCGACCATAAGATAGCCGCCCAGTTGCGGGCCTGCCGGCAAGAAGAACTTGTCAGCCTTAATTGCGTACGTGCTCATATGCACTCCTCGCTTCTAAAGCAGTTGACTGTGGTGATGCTTATACCCAGCTCACGTAAAACAAAAAGCGCCCGCCCGCCGTTATGAGCGGACGGGCGCCCTTACAGGGGGACGCGATTAAGCGGTGAAGGGGTGAATCGTCACGCCCTTAACCACGCGGTTGACCGTGCCAGTGGGGCTCGGCGTGTCGGGCGTGTTGCCCACGCGCACGGAGTTGAGCAGGCTGATAGCCTGGGCAAACATCACGAACGGCAGAGCAAGGTAGCCCTCGGGAAGCGCTTCGTAGCCCTTAAAGGTGAAGGACTCACCCTCATAGACGGTAGCACCTTCCTGCTGAACGGCGATGGTGTGCTGAGCGATTTCGTCGCCACCGATCTCGTTGAGGATGTCGATGTCGTACTGACGGGTGTAGGCGTCGTTGTTGACGAACACGAAGACGAGCGTCTTATCGTCGACGAAGGACTTGGGTCCGTGACGATAGCCCATGGAGGTATCGTAGGAAGTAGCAACCAGACCGTGAGCGAGCTCGAGGATCTTGAGCTGGCTCTCCTGGGCAAGGCCACCGAAGGAGCCAGAACCCAAGTAGGTCACGCGGTTGAAGTCGCCAGCCAGGTAATCGGCGATCTCAGACTCACGAGAGATGACCTCCTCGCCCATCTTGGCAATCGTCTCGACCCACTCGGCCTTCTGCTCGTCAGAGGCAGTGTCGAAAATAAGGGTGGAGAGCAGGGTCATGCAGGAATAAGAGCCAGTCATGGCGAAGCCCTTGTCGTTGGCGCGCGGAATGAGCAGCGTCAGCGCGTTGGGATCATCGGCAGACTCGACGGCGAGCTTGCCCTCGGGAGCGCAGGTGATGTTGAGGAACTTGACGTTGTGGACGAGCTCCTTGGCAACGGCAACGGCGGCAAGGCTCTCGGGGCTGTTGCCAGAGCGGGCAAAGGAAACCACGAGCGTGGGATCCTCGGCGCGCAGGAAGTCGCGCGGGGCGCTCACGATGTCGGTCGTGGCGATGGGCTTAAAGTCGTAGAGATCAGTGTTGCCAGCGTGACGCAGGTACGGGGCGCAGGTATCGCCAACGTAGTCGGACGTACCGGCACCGGTGAAGACAACGGACAGACGACCCTCGCCCATAGCGCGAGCCTCGGCCAGGAAGGCCTCGATGGCCTCCTTGTTCTCGCGATAGATGTTGAGCGTATCACGCCAAAGCTCGGGCTGCTGAGCAATCTCGGCCGTGGTGATCTGGGCGCCGAGCTCGGTGAGCTCCTCGACACTCTTCTCGAACATTTTTAATACCTCTCTCTAGAAGTAATCCTCTGACGTGCAATTATACACTTCGGTTGGTTATCTGGTAGTAACCAGTTAAATGCAAAGAATCATCATATGGAAACGATGCGAGCACTAGTCGCTACGCTGATGGTAAACCTTGTATTTAAACTGATCGGCACGAGCAACCGAGAGTGTGTACTCCACAACCTCGTTTGACTCGTTATACGTAGTCCTGACCAAATCGAGCACAGGCGAGCCCTCGACAATTCCCAAAAGGTGGGCGTCGGTGGGACGGGCTATGCTCGCATAGAACTCCTCTTCGGCCACGCGTATCTTTTGCTGAAAGTCTTGCTCAATCACATCGTAAAGCGGCTTACGCTCCAGCAGCGGTCGCTTTAGGGACAGAAATTGACGAACTGGTAGATAGCTGCGTTCGACCATCATGGGCATGTTGTCGGCAGAACGAAGCCGCTTAAGCTTAAAAATGCGATCACCGATACGCAATCCCATATGCTCGGCCAGATTTTTATCGGCCTCCATCTCGCAAAACTCGAGAATCGTGGTCTCGGGGTCGCGACCCATCGCGCGCATCTGCTCGGTAAAGCTGTAGGACTGCATGAGATTGGTTGCCTTTGCCGAACGGTCGGTCACAAAGGTACCGCGACCGTGCTGCCGAACCACCAGTCCTAAACGCTCCAGTTCCTGCAGAGCCAGGCGTACCGTAGTGCGCGAGAGACCATAGCGCTCCGAAAGTTCGCGCTCGGAAGGAATCATGTCACCGGCGCGATATTCATGGTCGATCTTTTCGGTCAGAATATCGACCAGCTGATCGTACAGCGGTTGCTTACGCGCTCCGATCGCCATCCTATCCTCCCTTTTGCTCGAATTCGGCTAACTACCTAGGGTGTTTAGCATTATCTGTCTGCCACACCCGAATCATCAAGAAAACAAAAGCCGCGCGCTCTTTCGAGCACGCGGCTTTTAACATACACATGGCTTAAGGGGTCGGGGTGTGAGCCGCGTAGGGACACACCCCTCAAGCTAGAGCCTTACCAGATGCTCGGCCAGAGACCAAGCGGGCCAGCGCCCAGGATGCCAAGGACGAAGAGCAGGAGAATGCCCTTGGTCGGGGTCCAGCTGTGCTTAGCGAACATGTAGTAAAGCAGCAGCGTAAGCATAAGCGGGACGAGCTTCGGGACGATGGTGTTGAGGGTGTCGGCAACAGAGAAGTTGACCGGATCCTCGGTAACGGTGCCGTAGGTCACGGACTCCATGCCGTTACCCAGATCGGTGACGCCGCACTCGACAGCGTTGCCGTCGGCATCGGAAGCGGTAAGGGCGTTGCCGTCCTTATCGGTCATGGCGATAGTACCGGCCTCAGCGGTCTCGGTATCGATGCCCTCCATACCGGTGAAGTTCTCGGCCTCCTTCTCGGAGACGATCACAGTAGTAGCGGAGAGGCCACGGGTGGTGCCGTTGGGGATCTGGAGGTTGATCTGGGTGCCACCCATGGTGACGACCAGGCAACCGACGACGAAGACGCCCATGATGGAAGCGGCACGCGTGAAGGCCTGCATGTTGGCGGTCAGAGCGTCAATAGCGCTGGTGCCAAGCTTGTAGGACCAATTCATGAGCCAGAAGCGCAGAGCGAACTGGACAGCGTTGAAGATCACCAGGAAGATGATCGGCGCAGCAGCGTTGCCGTTGATGGCCATGTTGGAGGTGATGCCGGCCGTGATAGGCACGAGCGTCAGCCAGAACAGGGCGTCACCGATACCACCGAGCGGGCCCATTGCGGCGACGCGGACGGCGCGGATCGTGGGGATGTCAACCTTGTTCTGCTCGAGCGAAAGCACGATGCCCATAACAAAGGTGACGAGGAACGGGTGGGTGTTGAAGAACTCCAGGTTGTGGCTCATGGAAGCCGCGAGGTCGTTCTTGTTGGTGTGGATCTTCTCCAGACCGGGGATGATGGAGTAGAGCCAGCCAGCGGCCTGCATACGCTCGTAGTTGAACGAGGCCTGCAGGAAGCAGGAGCGCCAAGCCATCTTGTTGAGGGTCTTCTGGTCGAGCTGCGGAGCAGGAGTGAGATCCTCGTAGTGCTCCGGGATCACATACTCATTAGATGCCATCTTCGAAGTCACCTCCGTCAGAAACAGCTGCACCCTTCAGCTCGGTCTGCTGCTGGAAGTCCCAGAAAGCGATGCCGAAGCCGATGAGAGCGAGGATGAGCAGAGCAGGGGTTGCCAGCGAATCGTTGGCAACGGTGATGAGCGCGAGGCCAAAGCCCATGAGGAAGAAGCCCCACATATCGCGGTTCATCATAACCTTGAGCAGGACGGCGAAGCCGACGAAGCGCATCATGCCGCCTGCAGCGGACAGACCGGTCTGCAGCCAAGTCGGGATGGCGGAAGCGATGGTCTGACCAATGGTAGCGCCAGCGATGAAGAACAGGGTGACGACGACAGCGAAGATCAGGCCGAGCAGAGCCATGGCGAAGTAGTTCAGGCGCTCGATGCCCTTGGTGTCCGCGTTGTGAGCCATGTTATCGGCCGTGGACATAAGCGGGGACATAAGCGTGAAGACCAGGGTAACGCCAAGCTGGCCAAGCAGAGCGAACGGAATGGCGAGGCCGACTGCCGCGTTGGGCTCGAGGCCCGTGGCGATAGCGAGAATGGCTGCCATGATGCCGCCGATAACGGCGTTAGGCGGCTGAGCGCCTCCGATCGGCATGTTGCCGATCGTCATGAGCTGATAGGTACCACCCACGAGAAGACCGGTGTTGAGGTCGCCAAGGATAAGACCGATGACGGCGCCGGTGACGATGGGCTGATAGAGAGACTCGAGGAAGTCAAACTGGTCGATTGCCGCGATGAACGTGACGACGAAGACCAGAGCGATCTGGATGATCGAGTATTCCATCTTGCTCCTCCTTTCAAAATGTATGTACGCACTTTGGATTTCACGTACAGAACGTCAGGGTTTCACTCCTGACAACGTGGATCACGAGGATTACGAGAAGAGCTTGCTCGTGTCCTCAACAGGCGTGCTCGGAACGCGCCTGATCTCCAACTCCACCCCCAATTCCTGCAGCTCTTTAAACGCAGCGACATCCTCGTCGTTAACTGCGACGGAGGTGGCGACTTGGCGCTTTCCTTCCGACATGTGCATGTTGCCGATGTTTACCTTCTTTATAGGCACACCGCCCTTGACGAGCGTAAGCACGTCTTCCGGTGTTTCGGCCACGATGAAGATCTTCTGGCGCGGGCTCGCCTTGCCAATGACGTCGATGGTCTTCTGCAGGGAGAAGAAACGCGTAGCGACGCCGGCGGGAGCGGCCATCTTCATGAGGTTCTGGCGCATGGTGTTGGACGCCACGTCGTCGTTGGCGACGAGGATTAGGTTGGAGCCCAGAGTGGAGTTCCACTGGGTGGCAACCTGACCATGAACCAGTCGGTTATCGATGCGGGTAAGAAGAATGTTGGGTTCTGCCATGTTGATCAACTTCCTTTCGATATTTGCTGACGACAGTTACTTGATCTCCTGAATCGCGTAACGCGAAACATCTACGACGGCTCCGGATCGGACTTTGATCTGGACCTTCTCGCCTTCGATGCCTTTGACGGTTCCGTAGATACCGCCGGCGAAAAGAACCTCCTGACCCGGCTTGAGCTCGGTGTGCAGCTCCTTGAAGTACTTCTGCTTCTTCTTCATGTTGATTTGCGACCAGATGGTGTAAATCAAGCCCATGATGACAAGCAGGCCTAAAAGGGCGACCGAGGAGCTCAGGACGTTGGCTCCGAAATCGGCCATTAGATGCCGTCCTCGTCGCCGAGGATATCCTCTTCCTCAGAGCCGGCAACGGATGCGACCGTCTGGGCGGTGATGCCCGTCTGGCCAACGGTCACGGCCTGCTCGCCAAGCTCGGCGAGCGTGGCATTGCCGCGGAGGAACAGAAGCTCAATAACCATGGGAAGGTTGGTGCCAGTCAGAACCTCGACGTTGTCGACATCCTGAGCAATCATCATCGACTGGTTGAACGGGGTACCACCGAGCAAGTCGGTAAAGACGAGCACGCCATCGCACTCCTCGCGCATGGCGGTAATAGCGGCGCGGAGATCCTCACCGTAGGATGCGGCCTGGTCGCCCTCAAAAGGAACGACGGTAAAAGCAGGCTGGTCGCCGGCAACCATAGCGATAGCGCTTGCAAGGCCGGGTGCGAACTGTCCATGACCGGTAAGAATAAAGCCAACCATTCAAATTTCCCTTCCGAAGGTGTGTACGATCTGAGTCCGATGATTTTCGGAAGCCAGCGGGCACTCGCCCTTAAAGCTTCTTAGAAAGCGTTCTTTGAAGACCAGTGGTTTCTAAACTGGTAGTAACCACGTGACGTGTTGTTGTCACTATATCACCCCAGAAGAGGTCGCTTTCGTTGATTCATACGGTAAAACGTTTTTGCACCGCTCACGGTGATAAATCGACCGTTTACCGGTCGTTAACACTTCTACCTGCGGTTTTGAAACCGTTTCGAAATGCTTTGGCAAAAAATCGGATCTTTTCCTGTGTCTAAACAACGCAGGGCGGCTAAAAATAGCGTGTAGAAAAATTGCAGGTCATTGTGAAGATATGGAATTGGTCTTTTTAACTTAATACCAGTTAGAACCAGTTTTGAGATTATCGGTGAACGGTAGTTTTCGACCGTTCACCGGTTACTTGCAATCGTTTGCAGTTGTTTTCCCAGATGAATTAGGGAAACGCGATGGAACGCTTGCGCGGGCGCGAGGCCTATCCTATTGATTTCGGCAACAAAAAGCCCGCTAGAACGTTGTGAACTGCGCCCCAAATCTTGGACGCCCTAAATAGCGACTAGGCCGCGAGGGCC
>CABQAK010000049.1 GCA_902462065.1 uncultured Collinsella sp. | reverse complement strand
AGGCCCGATTTTGCCTCTTGACAATGTCCTGCTCATATTAAAAGGAACGTCCCCAAGCGCCTCTCTTGACAAGCACGGAAACGTCGCTGGTTGAGCATAAGTCAGCGAAAGCCCGCCAGAGCGAGCAAGGTGCCTTGAAACGAGGCGGCATTGACCTTCTGGTCATGCCGCCGAAGCTGAAAGGCAGATTGCCGCTCTGGCGGGCTTGCAGCGTCGGCCGGTCCGCCGTTCGTCAGGAGGGCGGAACCAACCCTACATCACCATAACGTAGCGCGATCCCACGTAGTACTGCTTACCCATCAGAACCGGCTCGCCATTGGGACCGGTAAAGCTGGCACGCAGGTTGAGCAGCGGATCGTGCGGAGCAATGCCCAACTCGGCCGCCTGCTCGGTATTGGCACGAACGGCCTCGACCGTGCGGTAGCCAACCGAGACAATCGGCGTTCCGCCAACACGCTCGACCTCGGCAAAAATCGACTTGTCCTCAAGATCGGCCGTCAACAGCTCACGGTAGGCATCAAACGGCACAAAGATGTTCTCCTCAAAGATGGGCTCGCCGTCGGCTGTACGCACGCGCTTAATATGCAGCAGCAGCGCGTCCTTTTGCAGGCCAAAGAACTCCATCTCGTTTTGACGTGCCGGCACAATCTGGCGATCGACCACATGCGCGCCCGCCTTCATGCCATTATCGGCACACAGCGCGGTAAACGTCTGCAGCGTCGAGGCGTGAAACTGGCGGTTGATGTGCGGCGTGGAGACAAAGGTGCCACGGCCCTGCTGCTTAACCAGGTAGCCATCGGAGCACAGCTCCTCGACGGCGCGGCGCACCGTAATGCGGCTCACGTCGTACTGCTCGGCTAGCTCAAGCTCGGACGGAATACGCTCCTTGGGTGCATAAACACCTTTCTCGATCGCATCCTTGATCTCGTCGTAAATCTGCTGGTAAAGCGGTGCATTTTTGGGCGCAGGCATATCTAATCACTCTTATCGAAATATTGAAATAACTAATACGTATATAACGTCTAGTTTCATGTTACCTCATATTGATAAAACGATACACCCTCCCTACCAAAAAGCGACAGCTTCATTTTGGTAGGTTTTATCTGGGCAAACGAGAGCCTCCCGAAAGCAGCGAGGCTTTCGGGAGGCTCAAGCGGACAGGATTGCGCCAGGCCAGCAAAATGCCAAAACACTACTTACCGTCGTCCTGTTGCAGACTGTCCTGCTCGCTGAGGCGCGCCTGCCTGCTGGCCATGCGTGCGGGCTTGTCGGGATCGGGAACGGCCGTGGGCATGGGCTCGTCGACATGGCCACCCCACCAGCCGCCCACAAAGCTGAGCGTGTGGAACACGTTGATCACGGCACCGGGATCAATGTCGCACACCAGCTTGATAATGTCCTGGCTCTCGTAGGTCGAGACAACGGCGTGCAGCAGGTACATCTTTTCACGGCTGTATCCGCCGATGACCTCGGCGCAACTAATGCCGTGCTGAAAATGGTCAATATAGGCGGTCATGACCTCGTCTGCCTTGCGCGTCGTGATCTGCAGCGTCACGCGGTCGTAGCGACGATAGAAACTGTCGATGGTCTTGGTCGAAATAAACTGGAACACGATGGAGTACGCCGCATTGTCCCAGCCAAACATAAAGCCAAAGATCGCCAGGATAAAGCAGTTGAAACCAAAGATGACGCCCCAGATGGTCTTGCCCGTGTGGTTGGAGACCCACAGCGCGATAAAGTCGGTGCCGCCGGTGGATGCGCCGGACTTGAGCGCGATGGCAGCGCCCAGGCCCGAGACCACGCCGCCAAAAATGATGAGCATGATCTTGTCGCCCAAAAACGGGGCGAAGTGAAAGACGTTGAGGAACAGCGACGAGAGCACGACCTGCATCATCGAGAAGATGACGAAGCGTTTGCTAATGCCGCTCCAGCATAGGAGCGCCACGGGGGTGTTAAGCGCAAGCATACCGAGCGAGATGTCGATGTGAACGCCGCCGAGCGAGGTAACGCGATCGAGCAGGACCGCGACGCCGGTGAGACCGCTCGGAAGCAGGTCGGCGGGTTGAATGAACGCCTGGATCAGAAATGTCTGGAGAACGGCGGAAATGGTGACCGCCACGGCGGTGATGGCGCGGCGGACGATGGTGAGGCGGCCGAGCACGAGCACGCGGTCCGTGAGCTGATCGATGGCGTTCGCCACGGAGGCTCCTTTCGAAGGCAGATCTAGTTGTGGGGCGTGGCCGCGATTGTAGCATGGAGCATGCGGGGGCGCTTCAATTCACCCTCTCTCGACAACCCAAGGGGGACCAGCAACCCCCACGACCAAAGGCCCAAAGTACAAGTGAGTAGACTTTACGTGACCTGCAGAGCACACCCAAAACCGCCACCCCTGTGACCTGCGGTTTTACTAGAGCTGATGCACTTTGTGCTCGTCCTGCGCCAAAAAGTCTACTCACTTAGCCCGAATCGAAGCTAAACGGATCAAAATCGAAACCAAATCGAGCCAATCCGCCGCCATAAATGCGTGAATCCGTAACTCTCGCGGCGGATTGACACTACAGAGCGACCAAAATGTCGGTCAGGTTGTCGATGACGACGTCGGCGGCGGACTGGTCCAGGTTGACGCCCTCGTGCGGGCGCAGCGCCAGGACGCGGGCGCCGGAGCGCTTGCCGGCCTCGATGCCCAAAGGCGAGTCCTCGATAACCAGGCACTCGGCAGGCTCCACACCCAGCGCCTCCATGGCACGCAGGTAGATCTCGGGGTCGGGCTTAAACGCACTGCACTCGTGACCGCTGATGGTGTAGTCCAGCACGTCGGCGATACCGGCAATCTCCACCAGCTCGTCAATGAGCTCACGATAGGACGAGCTCGCGATGGCACAATTCACGCCGCGCTCGTGCAGTTCACGCATCACCGGCTCCGTCTGCTTGTTGAGCAGCTCGGCATACGGAACGGGATGGTCCGGGCTGTAGACCTGCTTATACTCCACACGCAGACGCTCGCGCAGCTCAATATCGTCGGGCACCAGCGCCTCCCAAATGGCAGGCTCGTTAGACCCCGAAAGATCGGGGATCTCGTCAAAGTGGAAGCCCTTCTCTTCCATAAACGCCACGCGACGACGGTTGTAGAACCACTCGGTATCGACCAGCACGCCGTCCATATCAAACAGTACTGCCTTGATCATACGCATCTCCTCCCACCTGCCAAAAAGGGACAGGTTTATTTTGGTAGGTTTTATCTGGGGTTTTGCGACACGACAGACACGCCCTCCCCAGAGCAAAAAAGGGGACGGGGCGCAAACCCCATCCCCTCTCAATCAACCCGTAAGGTCTACTTACTTGTGATTAGTAGGAAAGCTTCCACATGTAGCGACGCATGGTCAGCGGGTGCTGACGGGCCTCGGCGATCTGGTTGCCGTACTCACGCATAACGGCGAGGTGCAGCAGCGGGTTGAAGTAGGTGATGACGCTCGCGGGCACGGCGTCAGCCAGGCCGTAGTCCTTGGAGTCGATCAGAGCGACCTTGGCGCCCATGCGCTCAAGGAAGGTGAGGGCGCGGGCATCCATCGGACGGGTAGCGCCATCGGACATGAAGAAGACGTAGGGCTTACCCTCGGTGGAAACCTCGAACGGGCCGTGGAAGTACTCGCCGGTGTTGTAGGCGGCGGCGTCGATCCACTGCATCTCGGTGAACAGGAAGGCGGCGTGAGAATAAGCCATCTTCTCGGAGGCACCGGAAGCCATGAAGTAGATCATCTTGTCGTCCTTGAAGTCCTCGGCGAACTTCTTGGCGAGCTTCTTGCAGTGCTGAGCGGCGTTCTCGCAGAGATCGAAGATGTTGGTGAGGCCGGTGATCATGTCCTCGTAGTGGTCATAGCCCTCGGTCTGCTGAAGGATCTCGACAGCAAGAGCGATAGCATAGCCGGGCTTCTCGCACTTGGCAGCGTAGTTGGCGTGGAAGCCGTGAACGATGACGTGGTCGGCGTCGACGGTCAGAGCGGAGCCAGCCTTGTTGGTGAGGGAGACGACCGGGCAGTTGTGCTTCTTGGCGGTCTTGTTGGCCTCGACGGTCTCGGGCGTGGAGCCACCGAGGGAGCAGGTGATCACGAAGGTGTGCTCGTTGACCCAGGAGGGCGTGTCGTAGTTGAACTCGTTAGCGGTGAAGATCTGAACGTTCAGCTTGTCCGTGTTGTTGGCTAGGAAGTACTTGGCGGGGTAAAGGTCGGACATGGAAGCACCGCAGCCGACGAAGGCGACGCTGTGAATCTCGTGGTTGGACAGGACGTCAGCGACGATCTGCTTAGGGAGGTTAAGGTCGATCTCGTACATCTGACACATTCCTTTCGATTTTTGCGGCGCCACATTGCCGGGCGCACGCAGGGTTACCGTGGTTTGGACCGAGTCGCCGGCCCGTTGAGGATGTGACAAAGGGACTGCCCTTTGTCACGTATAGGGATGGAAGCCTGCCTGGGGTATGGGATGCCAGGCAGACTCCCCGGGGAAAGCGGTTAGACGCTTGGTCGCGACTAGGCCAGGATGCCGGCCGCGGAGAGGGCGATGCCGCCCACGATGGCGATCACGAGAAGCCAACCGGTGTTGACGTTCTTCTTGATGAGCCAGTACATAAGGCCGGTGAGGCCAAGGGAGATCATCTGGGGCATCATGCCGTCCAGGATGTCCTGGATCACGACGGTGCCCTCAGCGAACTGCAGCGGGGTGGTGGCGCCGATCAGCGTGGCGATCATGCCGCCCACGGACATAAGACCCACGATGCCGCAGACATACATGAGCTTCTCCATGAGGTCGCCGCCCTGAAGCTTGCTCAGGTACTCGTGGCCGCCCTGATAGCCCATCTTGGCTGCGAACCAAGTGATCAGCACAGAGGGGACGATGGAGATGAGCATGGCCAGGATCGGGCCCATGATGGAGCCCTGCTGAGCCAGCTGAACGCCCAGGCCAAAGGCGATAACGCGGATGGTGCCCTGGAAGAAGGAGTCACCAATACCGGAAAGCGGACCCATGAGGGAGGTCTTGACCGCGTTGATCGAATCGGGATCGAAGTTCTCGGGATCCTTGGCGTACTCCTCCTCCATGGAGGCGGCGAGGCCCAGGATGAAAGCGCTCGTCTGCGGGGTGCAGTTGTAGAACGCCATGTGACGGTGGTAAGCCTCTTTCTTAGCAGCGAGCTGCTTGGGGTCGGACTCATCCGGATAGAGGCGATCGAGCGTGGGAACCATGCCGTAGAGGAAGCCCATGTTCATCTGACGCTCGTAGTTCCAAGAGGCCTGGATGGCCCAGGAGCGCCAGAAGAACTGGCTGACCTTCTTGTTCAGGGACACGTCCTTGGTTGCGGTTGCCATAGTGTGTTCCTCCTTAGTCTTCGTCGTCTTCGAGCGGATCGTAGTCGGAATCGACACCGGCGGCTGCATGGGAACCGTTGAACTTGAAGCCCATGAAGACGACAGCCAGGCACACACCGATCAGAGCGACCGCGATGACGGACAGGTTGAGGTAAGCGGCGAGCAGGAAACCGATGAACAGGAACGGAGTCATACCCTTCTTGATCATCATGGTGAGCAGCAGGGCCAAGCCGTAGGCGGTCATGATCTTGGTCGAAACGTTAAGACCAGTGGACAGCCACTCGGGAACCATGTTGACGATGGCCTGAACCAGGTCGGTGCCAACAAAGACGGCGAGGAAGATCGGCAGGAAGTACATGACGGCGTACAGACCGGAGCCGGCGCAGATGTGCATGCGGTAGGCGGTCTTGAACTTTCCGTTATCAATCGCGCTATCTGCCACATGGGTAAGGGCGGCGATGATGGAACGGAACACGATGCCGAGGAGCTGACCCAGGACGGCGACCGGGATGGCGATCGTCATGGCGGTCTCGGCGGAAGCATCGGTCAGGCACGCAAAGGCAGCGGCCACGATGCCGCCCAGGACCATATCGGGCGGAACGGCGGCGCCGACCTGCACCAGGCCCATGGACACGAGCTCGACGGCGGCACCGACGGCAAGGCCGGTGGGCACATCGCCCAGCAGCAGACCGACGAGCGTAGCGCCAACGAGGGGCTGCTCGAAGTTAAGACGACCGAGCAGGCGGGAGTCCCACATGCAGAACACGCCGACGAGGCCGACGAGCACCGCACTGATGAACGTATTCATACCCTTCTCCTTTCAGTCAGGCAAAAGCCTGGTTGATTACAGCTTGGCGTCGATGTCGACGCTCTGATACGTAGGGGTCTGCTGAACATAGAGCTTGATGCCCATGTCGAGCAGCTGGTTGACGTCGGCCTTCTGGGTGGCGTCGAGGAAGACGGAGCTGTCCTTGCCGCCGACCTGATCGGCACCGTCGTGGTTGGCGGTGGCGCCCAGGTTGATGGCGTCGAGCTTGTAGCCCTGGCAGAACTGCAGCATCTCGGCAGTGTTGCCAAAGACGAACATGACGCGCTCGCCGAGGGTGTTGAGCTTGTCCATCTTGGCGAGGGCACGCTCGACGGTGAAGACGTTCAGGCGCACGCCCTGGGGCTTGGCCAGCTTAAGAGCGCCCTTCTTGATGTCATCGTTGGCGGCAGCGTTGTCGACGACGATGATGCGCTCGGCCTGAACCTTGGTGGTCCAGGTAAAGACGACCTGGCCGTGCAGCAGACGGTAGTCAAGACGTGCGAGGACGATCTTGGCGGGACCGGAGCTGTGACGGGACGCCTTGGCCTTCTTGGCAGGAGCCGCGGCGACCTCGACCGGCGCGTTGGGGTTGGTCAGACCGGTGCGGGCCTCGTTGATGAGGGCCGCGAGCTCGGCGCCCTTGACGGGGACGGGGCTCATAGCAAGCGTGAGCGCTAGCGGGATGTTGAAACCGCTGACAACCGTGAACTTCGTGCCGTTCTTGGAAAGCTCGACCATGTTGTTGTTGACCGAGCTGCCGAGCATATCGGTCAGCACATAGACGGTGTCGTCCGCGTTGAACGTGGCGATCATGGCGTCCACCTTATTGGTGATGGGCTCCTTGTCGTCACGAGCAAGCGACACGACGTGGACGTTCGACACGTCGCCGAGAACCATCTCGAGCGTGTCTTTGGCGCCTGCGGCCAGGCCGCCATGAGATGCGAGAATGATCTGATTCATCTTGCCTCCTCCTTTTCGTTATGGTCATTATAACGTCTTATACGTTGCTTATATTGCTAATTAGTATAAAGACCGTTCGCGGATGAAAATCGACCGTTGACGGGTTTAACGTACTCGTAACGTTGGCGCAGGGCAGGTCGGCGCTGGCCAGGCGGTGCCCGATCAGACGCCGCGCCAATCCCTTATCGCACGAAGTACCAGGGGCTTTCCTGCACGGTGGGCTCCAGCGCGATGCCGGTGCGCTCGCGGAACAGATCCATGTCCTGAGATTTTTCGGTCCACCACGCGTTGGGCTTAAAGGTCATACTCTCAACGACATGACCGACAAACACGCTGTTGCGCAGCTTGGAGAAGTCGGTGTTCATGATCAGGATGGACGCGAGCACCAGCACAATGCCCAGAACCTTGATCGCGCCGGCGGGCTCGGCATAGACACCAATGCCCACCAGTACGGTGACGACCGTCTCGAAAGACATTACGACGGGAACTTTCGATGTCTCGAGCCCCATGGACAGACCCTGCATATATAAGATGTAAGCCACGGCTGTGGGGATGAGTCCAAAGCCAAGGAACAACAGCAGCAGCTGTGGCGACATTGCCGCGGCGACATCCGGCCACGGAGCCGCGATAGCTGCCATAACCGCACCGCCAAAAACAAAGCCCCAAAACGTGACAGCCAGCGGGTGGACCGTCTTGGTTGCTATCCGGCTAAACACCGCGAGCGACGCACCACAAAAGCCCGCAATCACGCCCGACGTGACGCCCCAAACCGAAAAATGAAAACCGGAAAGGTCGCCATTGGTCACTGCAAGCACGCAGCCAACGATGTTGAAGACAATGGCAACGAGCTTGTTGGGGGTCACGTCCTCGCGATAAAGCACGCGACCGAGCACGACGCCAAACACCGGCGAGGTATAGAGCAGCACCGAGGCCGTGGACATGCCGACCTCGCCCATGCACTCGTAATAGCAGGTGTTGGCGGCGGCCAGACCAACGATACCGACAAGTGCGCAGGGAACAAGCTCTTTAGGGCTTGCCTTGAACAGGGCCAGGGGACCCTGAGCCACGGTAGACCCCTCACCCGGACGGCAGCCCATAAACATCAGGACCGGCGCCAAGATAAGCGCTCCGACCAACAAGCGAAAGGCGGCCATGCTCTGGGACGAAACGCCCATGGCCGAGATGCCGTTTACAAAGATTCCGATGCTGCCCCACATAAGCGCGGCGACCAGCACCAGCACATAGCCCAGATTGCTTTTCTTCAACGCAGCCCCCTCGGTATTGTTTCCAATATGTTTCACACTACGTTATAGTCGTTATATACATTTTTCAAGACACAAATCGGCGAGCGGAAAAATCTGCTTCCTCACATACTCATTGGGGACGTTCTTAAATGACTAGCCATTTAAGAACGTCCCCAACGTCTAAGCCCCAACCTCATATGGGTTGCCAGGCTGCTCTATCCCTTAGTAATCAAGCTTCCACATGTAGCGGCGCGTCATGTAGTCCTTGTGGGTGACGGCAGAGAGCGCGCGCATGTACACGTTGTTGAGAATCGGGGCAAAGATCAGGTGGTTGAAGTATTCGCTCACGCTGTCCTTGATGTCATTGAGGCCGAGCTCCTTGGCGTCGAGCTGATAGACGCGCTCGCCACCGTACTGGTTGACGAAGCGGATGCCGCGCTCGTCGTTGCAGCGGCTGCGACCGACGCTGATGAGCTGGAACAGCGAGGTGCGCTTGTCCAGAATCTCGAAGGGGCCGTGGAAGAAGTCGCAGGTGTTGATGGTGCAGGAGTCGATCTGCAGCATCTCCTGCACGTTGCAGATGCTAAAGACGTAGGCGGCACCAAAGAGCGGGCCCTGAGCCATGACGTTGATGCAGGGCTTGTCGGCGTTCTGCTCGGCCCACTTGGCAGCGAGCGGACGAGTGTACTCGACGGCCTTGCGATAGATAGGGTCGACCAAGTCGAAGGCGGCCATGGCGGTCTCGTACTCGGCATAGCCCTCGGTCTGCTGCGTAAGCTCCATGGCGATCATGGTCACGACGGCGGAGTTGGTGCGGCCCATGCAGGACTCGTCGACGGCCAGGCTGTCATACTGGATCTTGTAGTCGCAGACCTCGGTGAGGCCGGACTCGTCAACATAGATGGCGATGGTGCTGGCGCCGTGGTCCTTGGCGACCTGTGCGGCGACGATGGTCTCCTTGGTGCCGCGCATGGACACGACGACGGCCAGGGTGTTCTCGTTAACGTAGGCAGGGGTTGCGTGCACGAACTCGTTGCTGGTATAGCTGGAGCTCACGACCTGCGTGGCCTCGTGCTCCATAAAGTACTGGGCAGGATAGTTGCCGCCGTTGGATCCGCCGGCGCCAATCCACACGACGCGCTTGATGCCGCCCTTGTCTGCCTTGTCAGCCAAAACCTGGGAGACGACGTCCTTAACCTGTTCCTGAGTAGTCATCGCGCATCAGCCTTTCTTCTCGTTTGATGCTCTCGATGGCATACAAGTTACATACATGTTTTGGTTATGTCGACTAGTTGTATGCTATATTTGTCTTAGAAATTTTGCTGATGCGGTTTTTGATAATTGGCTACCAGCGGTTTTGTTGTCGTATTGAATACATGCCTGATTAGATATTCATACAAGTTAGATACAGGTTGATCGCATGAACGCTTCATCTAAAAAGAAACTGAGCCAGTACGAGCGCTTGGCGGGCATGTTGCGCGACCGCATCGCCGCCGGCACCTACGCGCGCGGAGACAAGCTGCCGTCCGAGATGGAACTCATGGACGAATCGGGGCTGTCGCGCAGCACCGTACGCCATGCCCTTAAGGTGCTCGTTGATGAGGGTCTGGTTCGAACCGAGCGCGGGCGCGGCGCCTTTGTGGCCGACACGCCGGCGCTCCACGAGAACAACCTGGTGTTTTCGAGCTATACGGCGCAGGTCCAGGGTCAGGGCATGAAGCCCACCACGCGCACGGTGGACTCGGGCTTTACCAAGGCGGGCGGCAGCATAGCCAAGTTCTTTGATGCCGCCGTGGGCAGCAAGCTCGTCAAACTTGTCCGTCTGCGTTATCTGGACGATGCGCCACTGTGCCTGGAGACCACCTATCTACCACCGAGCTTTGAGGCACTCATCGATCGCGATATCAACGGTTCGCTCTACGCCACGCTGCGTCAAGAATTCCATCGCGCGCCGGCACAGGGGCACAAGACCTTTGAGGTGTGCTATGCCTCGCAAAACGAGGCGTTTTTGCTCAACGTCGAGCGCGGGCAGGCGCTGATCCTGATCACCGACTACGTCTACGACACCGACGGCCGCCCGCTCCATGTCTCCAAGCGCATCCAGCGCACCGACCGCGCCAAATACACCGAGCCCATCGGCTAACCTGCCAAAATAAACCTGTCCCTAAATGGTAGGTTTGGGGAGGTCGGGGAACCAGGTTGGCTTAGGTTGGTTAGGAACGCGCTCGGCCAGGACCAGCTCCATCCAGCACATGTCGTACCAGCGGCCAAACTTTTGGGCGCAGCGATCGAAGGCGCCCACCAGGCGATATCCCATATGGGCATGGAAATCCTGACTGTTGTGCGTCAGGTATTCGTCGTCCTTGTCGTGCGGCACGGCAATGAGCGCGCACATGTTGGTGATGCCCATCGCGATCAGGCACTGCTTGAGCGCGTCGTGCAGCTTGCGGCCCAGCCCGCCATGGCGCACATCGCGCGCCAGATAAATCGACGTCTCGACCGACCAGTCGTATGCCTCGCGGCTGTTAAGCGGGCTCACATAGGCATAGCCTACCGGACGCCCGTCCAGCTCCATCACCAGATACGGATAGCGCTTGAGCGTGCGTTCGATGCGCCCGGCGAACTCCTCAACGCTCGGCACCTCGTATTCGCAGGTAATCGCCGTCTGGCGCACATACGGTTCATAGATGGCAAGCAACGCCGGCGCATCATCGGGCGTCGCCAGGCGAATCGTCGGCTCGGACATCTCGGTCATACAACCCTTCTCCCCCAAAAGCAAAGGCCACCCTGCGCCAAAACCAGCGCAAGGCGGCCCCTCGTCATTACATCAGGCTACAGGACAGCCGCCAACGCGTCGATATCCTCCTGCGTCGTAGCCCAGCTGGTGCAAAAACGCACTACCGTGTGGGTCTCGTCGTACTTTTCCCAGTACTCGATCGAGGTATGCTCGCGAATGCGGGCCATGTCCTCGTTGGGCAGAATCACGAACTGCTGGTTGGTCGGCGTCTCCAAGAAGAACTGGTAGCCGCGCTCGTGCAGCACGCGACGCAGCGCCTGAGCGGTCTCAATCGCCTGACGGCCAATCTCAAAATACAGACCATCGGTAAAGAGCGCCTCAAACTGCACGCCCGTCAGGCGGCCCTTGGCCAACAGCGCGCCGTGCTGCTTAATGCGCGGAATGGGATGCACCGGGGCGTGCATACCGCAAAACACCACGGCCTCGCCGCAAAGCGCGCCGCACTTGGTGCCGCCAATGTAGAACACGTCACACAGCTGCGCCAGCTCGGGCAGGGTGATGTCGCACTCATCGGCCGCCAGCGCATAGGCCAGGCGAGCGCCGTCCACAAACAGCGGAATCTCACGCTTCTGGCACACCGCATGAATCGCCGCGAGCTCGGCCTTGGAGTACAGCGTGCCGTACTCGGTCGATAGGCTCACGTACACAGCGCCCGGGAACACCGTGTGCTCGTAGCTCTCGTTTTCGTAGAACACCTGGATATAGTTCTCGAGGTCCTCGGCGTGCATCTTGCCCTCGTAGCCGGGGATGGTGAGCACCTTGTGGCCGCCAAACTCGATAGCGCCTGCCTCGTGACAGGCGACGTGGCCAGTCTCGGCAGCAACAACGCCCTCGTAGGGCGCGAGCAGCATGTCAATCACCGTCGCGTTGGCCTGCGTGCCGCCCACCAGAAAAAACACGTCGGCATCGGGGGCCTGACAGGCCTCGCGGATAAGCTGCTTGGCACGCTCGGTGTGTGCATCGGTACCGTAGCCGGGCTGCGGCTCCATGTTGGTGTCGACGAGCGCCTGCAGCACTGCCGGATGTGCGCCGTGGGAATAATCGTTGTTAAACGCGAGCATGGCAATCCTCTCTTACCGGGTATCGGTCAGATGATTCAAACGGGGCTATTGTACGCCGTGAGGATAGGCAATGCGCGCGGCAAGGCACTCAAGCGCCAGCACCAGGGCAAAGCCGCAGCTCACGTCACTCAAAAAGTGCGCCCCGATCACGATACGGCCAAAGGCGACGAGCGCCGCGACCACAGCCGCCGTCCAAAAGACCACGCGGCGGCGCGGCGGCTTTTCCTTAAAGGCCGCCGCGGGAAGCCCGGCGAGCATAAGGCCGATCGCCGCGTGCGCCGTGTGTCCGCTCGCAAACGACTTGAAGCCGTCCTTGATCACGCCAGCGGCAATATAGGCCCACTTGTCGGGATTGCCGATTACCCACCACGGCTGAAAAATGAGCCCCGGCGTGACCTCGATCACGCGCATGCGCGGACGCGACCACAGCGGCTTGACGATCACGTTGAGGATAATGGCTTGAGCGACCCACACGGCAAGTACCATCAGCGCCCAGCGTGTGAGCTCGTCAGGCTCGGTCGCGCGCGTGAGGCGATAGACAATAAGGTTGGCAGCGATGACCAGCACAAACGTCAGTACCAACTGAACCGCGATGAGTTTGCCGCCAACCTTCAGGGACGAGACGATCTCGTAGCCGGCCAGGCCAACGTTGACGAGGATGCCGAGCACGGCGAGCCATTTGCTCCCTCTGGAATCGGGACGCACAGCGCGCACGAGCATGACGCCTGCGACGCTTGCCGTCAGCTCGAACGGCAGCTCGCCGGCGGCCTCGATAAAGCGACCGTACATGCTGCCGATATTGAACAGCGCGCTCGAGATCTGATAATCGAAGAAACTGCCTACGCCCAGACAAAGGCACAGGACAACCGCGATCATGGCGACATCTTTCTTATAGATGTATCCGAACATGCTTTCCTTTCGATGGAACCAGAGTGCCTAAATGGGCTGTTTGCAGCGTCGACCCGTTAGTCGTCGTCGCTCGCACCCAACTGTTGCAGCAGCATGAGCGCCGCGGCCACCGGGCCG
>CABQAK010000048.1 GCA_902462065.1 uncultured Collinsella sp. | reverse complement strand
GGCGCGCGGGGCGCTGGCGGCACGGCTTGCCGCGGAGTTGTTCTGGCCCAGGCCGTTTTGATAGGCGCGCTCTTCTTCGTACAGGCGGCCGAGCGTGGGGGCATCGACGTTCTCGGCAAAGACCGAGAACTTGCCGGCGCGCAGCTGCGGATCGATCATAAAGCGCACGAGGGGCTCGCCGACAAAGACATAGCGGCGCTTTTCGGCCTGCGCCTTCACAAACTCGCGGACCTCGCGCGAAAGCTCGGGGTAGAACGGGGCGAGCATGGGATCGTCGTCGGCGGCGATAAGGATGGTATAGAGTGCCGGCGCCGTGTTGACGCCGTTGATCACCAGAGTCTGATCCTCCATGTCGCGAGCGGCCTGCTTGGCAAGCTTCTTAAAGGAGAACGGGGCACGGGTGGCACCGAAGATGCCGGCCACGTGGTCCTCGAAGATGTTCAGGAAGTTCACGAAAGATCACTCTCCGTATAGGTTCTTTGGTATCCGAGCAAATAAAGGCATATCCCAACGATTATAGAGGATAGGGTTCCCGCAACCGCCGCCTTGGCGACGACCGCGGCTGCAAGGCCGGCAATTTCCATATGGTGTGCAAGACAGGACGCCGCTGCGCAGCCGATGCCGGTGACAGCGATGGCGGCGATTGCGGCAAGGTTTGAGCCCTGATCGGCACGCTTGGCATGGGCATTGAGCAGCGCAGATGACGCTGCGGCAGTTGCCGCGACCAGCACAAAGGCAGCCCAAAGGAGTGGGTCTCCCAGCGCTGCGGCAACGTTACCGAGCCCCAGTACGCCTCCGGCTGAAAGCGCGACCGTGGCCAGACGGGCAAAAAGCGCGCCCATGCCCGTTGCCGCTGCGGCGCTTGCCGGGCCGAGCCAAAATGACGCGACGCCGGCGGTGACCCCAGCTGCCAGGAAGGTATTGCCGGTCAGACAGCCAAGCGCGAGTGCACAGGTGAGCGCGGCGCTCGCGGCAGCCTCGGTGCGACCCCAGGCGATCCACCAACCGGACATGGCGGCGGCAAAGATCACCGCGACGGGCAACATCGACAGGATGCCCTGTGCCTGCATGGTGGCGTTGGCCATGAGCACCAAAAAGCCCACAGCCGAGATGGCCGAGCCAATCTGGGGGGCCAGGCCAGCCGCCGCTCCGATCGCGATGGCCGCAATGACCAGGCCGGGAAGCGCCGCGACCCCGGCCGTTTGCATCAGCAAAAAGCTAAAGGTGCCGCACGTTAGCGCCGAGATAGTGCGCATGGTGTAGTCGCGCGCATGGCTCCAGCGCGTGCCCGCCCAGCCGAGTGCGGGGTCGACCTCGATGGCGTCGTCCTCGTAGTGCGACGGCTCGATATCGTCGAGTTCCTGCTCGTCATCCGAAAGCTCGCCAACCATTTGCTCCAGGCTGCGACGGCCCTCGCGCACGCTGCCCAGACCGGCAAGGAGCTGGTTGCAAAATGCCTCGATGCTGTTGGGGCGGTCCTGCGGCATGGGGGAGAGCGCGCTCATGAGCGCGGCCTCGGCTCCCGGGGGAAAGTGTGGTATCAGCTCGCTGGGATAGGTGGCGCCGCCGATGATGCGGTCGAGCGAGTCGGCGGGCGTGGCCGCCATAAAGGGAGCGCTGCCG
This sequence comes from uncultured Collinsella sp., assembly GCA_902462065.1. Lineage (GTDB taxonomy): Bacteria > Actinomycetota > Coriobacteriia > Coriobacteriales > Coriobacteriaceae > Collinsella. Next base: position 11,754 of record CABQAK010000048.1, on the reverse strand, counting down.
CACAGGCCCTCGTAGATAACGCAGGCAAGGGCGAAGACATCGGCGCGTTCGTCGACCGTGCCGGTCTCGATATCGAGCTGCTCGGGCGGCATGTAGCCGATGGTGCCGCCGCGCGAGCCGCCAAAGCCACCGGCGGACGACAGTCGCGCCATGCCAAAGTCGGTGAGCTTTACATTGCCCGAGTGGTCGATGAGCACGTTAGCGGGCTTAATGTCCAGGTGGAGTACGCCATTACTATGGGCGAAGGTGAGCGCCTGGCCCAGGGCATCGGCAATGGCCGCGGCCTCGTCAAAGGTAAGTGAGTGGCCGTCCACGCGATGCAAAAACTCGGCCAGCGACATGCCATCGACATATTCCATAACCAGGTAGGCATAGGCTGTGTCGTGCGTAAAGTCGATGACCTGCACGATATTGGGATGTTGAAGCATGGCGGCGGTGTGCGCCTCGCGCAGGACATCCATGATGTCGCTGGCGGGCATGCCGGCACCGTTGATAAGGGGGATGCGCTTAATGGCGACGCGGCGGCGCAGGTGCGTGTCGCGGCAGATCTCGATGGAGCCAAAACCGCCGGTCGCAAGTGTCTCGAGCGGCTGGTACCGCTTGAGCAGTTCGCGAGAGCTGGTGCCCTCCAAAGGAACGTCCGGCGAGAACCGGGCGGTATGTTGCGAGAAAAGCGGCATGGCCAACCCTCGTGCGTTTAAAGTTCGTTTGCGAGTGGCGGGCGCGGAGCCGAGCCGTTCGCGGTGGCATAGATGCTGCTAGTGTAGCACGCTCGGGTGCATGGGGAGGATAGCGGGATGCGAGGCTGCCTGTCTGGCTTGGCCTTAGCGCTTCTTCTTGTTCTTCTTCTGCTTGCGCTGCTTGCCCTTGGTCTCCTGGGGCTTGTCACCCTGCTTGGCCTCGGCGGCGGCCTTCTCGGCCTTCATTTTCTTCTTCTTGGTCTCGATGCGGAGTTTTTTGTTGATGCGCGCCTTGAGGAAGGGACCGAACTGCTCGGCATCGCCGCGGACAAAGGTGTCCTTAGGGATCGTCACGCCCTGGTCGGCGAACATGGCCACAAAGATACGCTCGCCGTCGAGCACGTGGTCGAGCTTTTCAAACGGGAAGAACTGCGACTTGCCGCTCTTGCCCCAAACCATCAGGCCGTCCTCGTTGGCGGCGACGCGGCGATAGCGGCCACCCATGGACTCGTCGGCCTCAACGGCGTCGATAAAGTCGCGGGCGAGGGTGTGGTGCAGGTTTTTGCTCCACCAGGCCAAAAAGGCGCCGAATACGATCAAGACGACGCCAAACTTGATCCAGCTGCCGCCGGCCACCAGCATGCCGATGCCGATGAGCGCGGCAATCGCGGCGGCGACATACAGCGAGCCGCGACGCCTGGGCGAGGCGACCAGGCGGGCGAAGTCGGTGACCAGGTCGTTTTCGTACTGGTACTCGTTGAGGTACAGGATGCCGTCGTCGGCTGCGGCCTGCTCCTCGAGCGCGACCTCGACCTGGTCGGCTGCTTCGGAGGGAACGAGGTTGCTCTCTGCGTCTGCCATGCTCTTTGGACTCCTATCGCGGCGGGCTCGCCGTACGGGTTATTATGGAATGCAGTATGCCGTGCGACCGCATGGCCGCCGCGGCAACAAGACTCAGTATACCCGGGGGAGCACCCATGGAATCGTTGTACCGAAAGTATCGCCCGCTCACCTTCGACTCCGTGGTGGGCCAGCAACATATCGTCTCGACGCTCGAGCACGCCATCACCGAGGGGCGCCTGTCCCACGCCTACCTGTTCTGCGGACCGCGCGGCACGGGCAAGACCACCATGGCGCGCATTCTGGCCAAGGCGCTGCTGTGCCGCAATGCCGAGGCGGCGCGCGCCGAGGGTGCAAGCGGCTGCATGCCCGACGGTACTTGTGAGGAGTGCGAGCTCATTGCCGAGGGCAACCACCCGGATGTCTACGAGCTCGATGCCGCAAGCCGTACCGGCGTGGACAACGTGCGCGAGGAGATCATCAACTCCGTCAACTTTGCCCCGGTGCGCGGCAAGTACAAGATCTATATCATCGACGAGGTCCACATGCTCACGACGGCGGCGTTCAACGCGCTGCTCAAGACGCTCGAGGAGCCGCCGGCACACGTGATCTTTGTGCTGTGCACCACCGACCCGCAAAAGATTCTGGAGACCATCCTCTCGCGCTGCCAGCGTTTCGATTTCCATCGCATCGGCAACGAGGATATTGAGCATCGCCTGGCATACGTGTGCGAGCACGAGGGCTTCGATTACGACGACGAGGCGCTGGCTATCGTGGCGCGCCATGCCAAGGGCGGCATGCGCGACGCGTTGTCCACGCTGGAGCAACTGAGCGTCTTTGGCAACGGTTCTGTGCATGCGGACGACGCCCGCTCGCTTTTAGGCGAGGTTTCGGACCAGATCCTGGGCGAGTTTGCCCGCGCCATCGCCGAGCGTGATGTCGCCGAGCTCTATGGACTGATCCGTGCGCAGGTCGAGGAAGGAAACGACCTGCTGGAGCTGACGCGCGACCTGGTGGCGCACGTGCGCGACGTGTATGTTGCCTGCGTTGCCGGTGCCCGTGCCGAGCTGTTTGAGGGCGGCTCCGAGCAGGCCGAGGCGCTTGCTGCCGAGGCCGCCGCCTTTGGCGAGCATCCTGCCGACCGCCTGGCCCGTGTGCTGACGGTGCTCGACGATGCCGCACTGGAGATGAGGGGCGCGAGCGACGTGCGCCTGGTGCTCGAGATCGCCTGCACGCGTCTGGCGCGTCCCGAGGCTGATTTAACGATTGAGGCATTGGCCGAGCGCGTGGCGCGTCTGGAGTCCATGGTTGCCAACGGCGCCGTGCCGGCGAGCATGGCTGCTGCTCAGGCCGCCGCGCCTGCAGCATCCGTGCCCGCTGCTGCCCAGCAGCCGACGCTAATTTCGGGCGCCCGTGCTGCCGCTCCGGCGGCATCCGCTGCCCCTGCTGCTACGTCCGCGCGCCAGGGTGGCATGCCTTGGGACCGTGGTGCTGCCGCTCCGGCGGCTCAGCCTGCACCCGTGTCAGCTTCCAAGCCTGCAGCGCCTGCACCTCAGCCTGCGCCGGCTCCGACGCCTCAGCCCCAGTCCAACAATGCCGCCCAGGTTGCTGCCGCCGGCGCCGCCGAGACCCCCGCGGTCGAGGACGCCGGAGAGCTGCAGCGCAAATGGGCCGAGGTTGTCGAGCGCGTCAAGGCGCGTCAGGCTTCCTACGCAGGGCTTTTGCTCAACGCCCGCGCCACGGCCGACGACGGCTCCAAACTCACGGTCTCGTTCCCCGCGGGTTCGACTTTTGCCATTAAGATGCTCGGTCGCGCCGATACGCAGTCGGTGGTCCTGCCGACGGTCTGCGCGGTCTTCGGTCGTCGCACCGTCGACTACGTCCTGGATGGAGGTGGCACGCCGGCTCCTCAACATGAGGAGCATTCTCCATCTGCACGGGCTGCGGCATCTGCGGACCCGCAACCCGTGTCCTCGGCGGCCCCTGTATCCTCGAGCGCCAGCGCGCCGCAGCAGCAGGCGGCGCCGGTAGCGGCATCGACCCCGTCGGCGCCTAAGGCCGCGGCGCCCAAACCGGTTACTCCGACACCCGCGCCCAAGCCCGCCTCGCCCGCTCCCAAGTCGTCTGACCTGGGCAAAGCCCCCTGGCTACGCTCCGACAACCCCGCCGGTGCTCCTGCCACGGGTAAGCTCCCGACCGAGCCCGCACCCCGTGCGCCCGAGCGCTCGGCTGCCCCCAAGGCTCAGCCTGTCGCGCAGTCCGTGCCGTGGGAATCCGAGCAGGTGCCCTACGACGACGCTATGGTCGGCGGCTTCGCTGGCGATGCGAGCGGGGACGATCTGCCTCCGTTCGACGTGCCGGGTGCGACGCCCGCGCCCAAGTCCGCTGTAGCTGCCCCCAAAGAGGAGGACGCTCCTGCAGCTCCCTGGGAGTCCAACCCCGGCGCCGGCAGCCCCTTCGGCCACCAGGGCGCAGCCCCGAGCATCCCGCAGACCGAGGACGAGGCCAAAGACCTCATCCGCAGCGTCTTCGGTCAGGCCACCATCTTCAAACCGGTGGAGTAGCTGCGCAGGCGGGTATACTGCTCAAGAAGAGAACCCTTTGAACGGAGCGAGCTTATGATGTGGGAATATGTCCGCCTTGAGGACGATACGCAGGTTTCGTATTCCGAAGTCCGGGAGGACAACACGGTGAAGGTTGTTGTGGAGCGCCCGCGCGATTGGGGTTTTGACACGGCGGAGTGTATCTTGCCGGCATTCAATTGGGTGTCACACGAGGGCTTTAGCGAAGCGGACCTCAAAGAACTCGATGATTTCGTGCGTAACAATGCCCCGCTCATCCTGCGTTTTGCCTACGAAGGCGGACGAGTCTATGCCTAGCCTGTTTCGACTCGGGCCGTACATCATCTTCTTCTGGACGGGGGAGAACGGCGAACCTGTCCATGTTCACGTTGCGGTCAAGCGCCCCACTGTCGAGGCAACCAAGATATGGCTTACCCGCTCCGGCGGATGCAAGCTGGCCCATAACAAGGGCGATATTCCTGCTCGGGATTTACGCGATATCATGCAGTTTGTTTCATCTAACCATGCGCTGATTTGCAAACGTTGGAAAGAAACAACTGGCGGGCTATCGTTTTACTGCTGAGGGCCACTCATTGGACTTAGGGCCCCTAGCTCCTTAGGAGCTTTTAATTCGACCATGCATAATCTTTGAGTGCGGTTTGTATTGGAGGACATGTATATCGACTGAGGTAGCGTGACCGCCCCGCTCGCTGGCCGCGCGCCGTGGTACGATTTTTGAGTTTGAAAGTTCCGCCGTGCTCCGGCTGCCCTTGCAGCTCGGCGTGCGGCCGCACGTAAAGGAGCCATCATGGCCGGTATGAACATGCAGCAGATGATGAAGCAGGCTCGCAAGATGCAGGAGCAGCTTGCCGCCGCGCAAGAGAACCTCAAGTCCCAGACCGTCGACGCCTCTGCCGGCGGCGGCATGGTCAAGGTGACCGTTAACGGCGAGATGGAGCTCGTCAACCTCACCATCGATCCCGATGCCCTCGATCCCGAGGACGTCGATATGCTGCAGGACATGATCATGGCTGCCGTCAACGAGGCCGTCCGCGGCGTCAACGAGCTCGCCAACAAGCAGATGGGCGCCATCACCGGCGGCCTCAACATCCCGGGCATGCCGTTCTAAGACACGCATATACATGAGTGCGAATCACAGTCTGCAAAAACTGCTCGATGAGCTGGGCCGTCTGCCGGGCATTGGTCCCAAGTCGGCCCAGCGCATCGCCTATTACCTGCTCGAGGCCGATGCCGAGGAGGCCCGCCGCCTGGCCGAGGCCATCCTGGAGGTCAAGCAGGAGGTCCACTTTTGCAGCCGCTGCTTTAACTACGCCACGGCCGACGAGTGCTCCATCTGCCAGGACCCGATGCGCGATACCACTCGCATTTGCGTGGTGGGCGAGCCGCGCGACGTCCAGGCGATCGAGCGCACGGGCAGCTACCACGGTCTCTACCACGTATTGGGCGGCGTGATCAGCCCCATGGACAAGATTGGTCCCGAGCAGTTGCACATCCGCGAGCTGCTGGCGCGTCTGGGCCACGAGGATATCCATGAGGTCATCATCGCCACCAACCCCAACATCGAGGGCGAGACCACGGCGAGCTACCTGGCCCGCACTATCAAGCCGCTGGGCGTCGAGGTGTCGCGTCTGGCGAGCGGCCTGCCCGTGGGCGGCGACCTGGAGTATGCCGACGAGCTTACGCTTGGCCGCGCCATTGAGGCCCGTCGCGCGATTTAGGTGGCGAGCCTGCTCCTGCCGTATGTTTTCCTCGCGACGCACGGGGTAGTCATAATTTCCCCGTGCGACTGTGAGTTTGTTGTGCAACAAAGATGCTTCGTATCCGCTTATCGCATGGATGCTTCCGCCCGCGTCCTTAATTTGCCCATTCGTTGCGCAACCTTTTGGGTTCGCTGATACACTCAAATGTGGATTCGAATGAATGCGCCGCTCCCGAGCGGCGTGTTTTTCTTGGAGGAGAGCGCATGCGGCCCGGTGGCACTCAGACAAAGCGCGGCGCCGCGGTGCGCATGCGACGCCGGCTAGGCCTGGCGCCTCGGGCGTACGCGCTGCTGTCGTGCTCGCTGGTGCTGGTTATAGCTGGCGTTTCTGCCTATGGCATGACCGTGCCGTCCATGATGCAGGCGCATGCCGCACGCGAACCGCGCATGGGGCATGAGGTCAAAAGTGACCTGGGCACCACGACTGGATATGTTTGGGCAAGTGTGGTCGCGCATATTGTGTTTGGCACCGACGATGCGGACGGCGCCGAGGCCCCGGACAACGAAGTCACGCTTGCCAATGGCAAAACCATCGTGCTCACCAACACCAAGATCATCGATCGGTTGTCCAACAATAGCGTGGCGGCAACGGTGAATAAGGTCGAGCAGCAAAAGGAGCAGGACGCCCAGCAGTCCGGAAAGCCCGGTAGCTCGGATACTTCTGGCTCCGGCTCGGATTCATCGAGTTCGGGCGGCGGCTCTGGGTCGGGCTCTTCTACCGGAGGGTCTGGAAACGGCGGCTCGACGGGCGGCAACACTGACAACGATGCAAACTCCGGTGGCCTTTCCGCTGCTGAGGAAGAGAGCATTCACAGTTGGCTTGTGACCAAGTACAACATGCTCGACGGCTATGTTTCTCGTGCCAATGACGTGGTCTCGACCTATAACTCTACGGGAGATCCCAGACCGTGCGACAGCCTGGTCGGGGAGATGTTTGTCATTCGAGCCGAGTTCGGTCGTCAGACATTTTCGCCCCGGTCAAAGTGGTATCAGCAGTATGCCAATCTGTGGGGCTGTTACACCAACCTATGTCAATGGGTCGGCCATTACGGCGATGATGACGTCGCGCTCGGTAACTTCAACAATAACGTGGCGGCGCTTGCCCTATGATGACCGATCTTGCATCCACCACACCACAATCGCTCGGTCGCGATCCCATGGTCGGCCTGCGCCTGGCGCGTGTCGACGGGTTTGAGCCGGCCATTGCGCTCGGTCAGGACGAACTGCCTGCCTATCTGCGTCGTTTTACGATGCTGTTTGCCGACGATGCCACCATGCTCCGTGGCGGTATCGGCCGCGTGACGCGTGCCGTCAACGCCCAAGGCGAGGCAGTGGCACTCAAGCAGCTCATCTTGCCGACGCGCGATGAGTTTGACGACGATGCCGCTCACGAGGCGCTGGTCGCCAAGTTCAAGGCGGCGTTTCGCGAGGAATACGAATGCCATCGCGCCCTTTCGGGCCTTAAGGGCTTTCCCCGCCTCTATGGCTGGGGCGAGGTCGACGGTGTGCCTGCAATTGTCATGGAATGGGTCGAGGGCGAGACGCTTGCCCGCTTGCGTTCGCGACTCGCCGTGGACGATGCCGGACGCCTGTCGCCGCTTGTGGCGGCGCGTCTGGGTCGCGAACTGTTCGATCTGCTCTGCCGTATGAGCCTGGTGGGCGAGGGCTTTGTCCATCGCGATATCTCGCCCGCTAATATTATGGTGCGTACGGCGCGCCTGCCGCTTGACCGGCAGCTTGCCGAGGGCACCTTTGACCTGTGCCTGATCGACTTTGGCTCGTCGCTGGCGCTCGAGCCTGCGTCGGCTGTGGCCGGTACCGGCGGCAAGGCGTCGTTTACGGAGCGCTATGCCACGCTGCGTCGCGCGACGGTTGCCTATGCCCCGCCCGAGATGCTCACCGACGATATTCCCGACCTGCGCGCTTTGCGTATGTCGCCGGCGATCGACGTCTATGCCGCGGCAAGCACGGTTTACGAGCTCATTGCCGGCGTCGCGCCATACGAAGTCGCGCCGGGCACTTCGGGCACCTCGGGTTCGCGCAAAAAGACGCGCGACATCGCCAGCCCCTATCGTCTCAAGATGGACACGCGGCCCGACTATCCCATTGGTGCCCATGCGCCCGGTTGTGATTTGACTCAGCTGCTTCGTCGTGAGCCCGATGTGGCGCTCGCCGCGGCCGAGCAGGCCCAGCAGCTGGGGCTTGAGCCGGATTCCGAAGAGCTACGCGATGCGCTGGCGTTTGTCGATGCCCAGCTGTTCGACGTGGTGATGGCCTGTCTGTCCAGCCATCAAAAAGATCGTCCCGAGCCGGCGGCGGTCGAGGCGGCGCTCTCGGCGTTTTGTGACCACTATGCGCAAAATGTCGGTCGTTCGCTCCGCGGCGAGCCGCTCACGCCGTGCCCCATGGATGCGTCCGGCCGCGCGGTTCGTCGCGCGGCGATGATCGGTGCGGCGGTCGTTTGCAGCGTGGTTTGGGCTGTGGTCGTGGTTTCGGCCGCGCTGCTGGCGTCGGGCGCCCGCGTGACGGCGACTTTGGGATCGCTCGTGTGGTCTGGGTCGCTACCGGGTATTATTGCCGCACTGGCGTTGGCGCTGCCAGGCATAGCCGGCGTTACCGCGGGGGCACTTGCGCGCGATCGGCGCTCGGGCTTCCTGCAGGGTGTGCTTGCGCTTTCTGCCTGCGAGGTTCCGGTGCTGGTTGTGGCTGCATGTAGCGTATTTTCCCAACGCGCCGTGATGGGCGGCCTTGTTGCCGCTCTGGTTGCAACCTATACGCTTACGTGGTTTTTGCTTGCGATGGGCTTTGCCTTTGAACTTCCCGTTTCGGCACCGCGACGCACAAAAGCCCAGATGGCGACTCCGCTTGCCGGTGGAGCCGCAGCTGCCCGTACTTTTGGCGGACCTGTCGAAGTATCGTCCGATTCTATTTCTACGACCAAGGAGGCCTAGGTCATGGCATCTCAAGTTGAGCTCACCCCATGCGGGGCCATGTTTGACATCTTTAAGCGCGCGGCGCATCTGAGCCATATCGAGCTGTGCGGCTTGGTGCTTTCGTCCCGTCCGCTCGCCGACGGCCGCAGCCCGCAGAGCCGAGCCGCCGATCGCTCTTGGGTTTCCCGCTTTATCGTTCGCGCGCCGGTCGGCACGCTTCAGCATCGCTACTTTGCCGAATACGGTACCTCGGCTGCGCGTATTATGTCGCAACTGGCCCTGCGCCAGCGCAATCCCATGGACTCCACGGCTGTGATCAATATGGTGTGCGGTCCTGCAGGTGAACCGATGGTACGCGCGCTCGAAGAGTGCCACCAGGACACGAATCTCTATCGCAACGCGCTCGATCGCCTGTCCCAGGCGGCGGAACTCATGCCCGCCGAGCGCGCCGAGGCCGTGCTGGTGCTGTTTGTCGCCGTCGGTTGTTCGGCGGATGTGCGGTCCTCGGTGAACTATGCCATCGACTACGCGCACGCGACCTGTGGCGGAGGCACATCCACGCCGCGTTCGCTTGGCATGTCGATGACCGCGGGCGAACGCGAACCCGCCCCGGCGCACCCCTTGGGCTTGCTGTGCGTACAAAACAGTTTTGTCGTGAGCGCCCCGCGCTGGATTCAGCCGAGTGAGCAGGGTGTTGAGATTGGCGCGCTGGCCACTGGCGAGGGCGATATTACCGACGTCGGCGACGATGTCTCGGCCCGCCATGCCCATATCTGGTGCGATGCTCAAAATATCTGGCACGTCGAGGACTTGTCGTCCACCAACGGAACCGTGGTGGTAAACGGGGCCACGCGCGTCTGCATTCAGGTCGAGCCCGGCCGTTCCGCCCAACTCAATCCCGGCGACGAGCTCAAGCTCGGCGAATCCACTACCTATGCCATCCTCTTCGGTGCCCTCTAGCCGGCAGATGGGGACGTTCCTTTTCTGCCGGCACTTGGGGACACTCCTTGGCGCGCCAGAGCCAGTCGCCCGGGGATGGAGGGGCCATTTTGGCCCTTGGCGGTCAGTCGGGGCGAAACTAGAAGATCTTTCCGATTCGCGGCTGTTCATGCTTGTAGAGCATCTAAAACAATAGGATGTTATTCTGGAATATGCCGGGTGCGTGAACTTGCCTGTCTTAGCCTTAATAAGGTATAGGGGAGTTTGGCTCAGGGGTTCCGTCTTGTTCTTCAGCGCAGTATTGTGGGACAGATTTGCTGAGATTGGCGCCTTACACCGCAGAGCGCACGGAAGGCTCTCGATTTGTGTTCTGGCCCCAGAATACAGGGCCTGATACTTACCAACTGTGGCATGGATGTAACATCTGTAGAAATCAACCCTTTTGTTGTCGACCTTTGTAAGAAAAACACTGCCATCAACTCTTTGGATGACGAAACTAGGGTGCTTGAGGGGAGCCTTTACTCCCCTCTGAGAGATGACTCATGTTTTTCGCTTGTCGTTGTGAATCCTCCGTTACTGCCGATTCCGGATGAGATTCCTTATCCCTTCGTTTGAGATGGAGGACAATCGGGTCTGGATAAAACACTTCGTATTCTTAAGGGTGGCGATACGCATTTAGAGAAAAACGGTAAATACTGCTAATAGGGGTGACGACGATGGTGCAGGGGCGACCCGCGATGCTCTCATCAATACGTCGGATACTTGGGAAATCAGGTCTAGATGCATGTATGATGATGCTGTGTGGCTATTCAATTAATCCGCGTTCCGAATGGGTGCAGGGTATAGCTGCGACATCGTATGCTTTTGACCCGGCGCGATACTCAGATATTTCTGAGGCGGTTGACGAAGTTTATACGCACTATGCCGCGCAAGGCGTTTCGGAAGTTTGCACATCTACGTTACGGGCTTAGGTTTCTTCAAGCGAGCAGGCCGGTTGCGTTATTTCGAGCGATTTTTCTAGTCTAGACGACAAAAGGCAAAGGATTTGATGGGTATAAAACGCGGACGTTTGTTGGCGGATGCTCAAATCTATTGTGGCAATCGGGCGGTTGAAAAAGATATTTCAACCGCCCGATTGCCAGGTTCGTCGGAGGAGATGTCCGATTCCGACTCTCTTGTAGGAAGAGCTTGAGATCGTATTGGCCCAAGGCAATCTTAAAGCAGTCTCATTGGCAAATCTTCGCTCCTGTTGTGTTGAGGTGTAAGGTATCAGTGATTGATGTTTTGTGGCGGGTAGATTGGGGCCTTCCTTGATTCGATGCGTTCTCTCGAGGTTCATCAGAGCAAAAGGGGCTTTCGTCTTCATTGCTATCACGGTGATTGGAACCGCTCTCTCCTATGCCATGCCATACGTGAACGGGAAATTCTTAGATTTTCTTCTCGGTAACCGCAGCGAAAGAGACGCCGTACTCTTCGCGCTCCTGGTTGCGTCAATAGGAGTTTTCTCCACCCTCTTTACTTATTTTGCAGGAACACTTTCCATTCGCATAACCACGAGACTTTCCTTTGATCTTCTCAGGGAGGCCGTCTTGCGTTTTGAAAGAGACGATTACTTGGTGAGTCGGACCATCGATCCAGCCTATACAACGCAACGGATTATTTCCGACTCCAGCGTGGTCTCATCCTTCGTTTTGGCGAATTTTATCAGTGCGCCGCTGTCCATTGTAGCCATTCCCATCGTATTGCTTATCATATGGTCAATTGATTCAACTCTCGCGGTGTTTTCCATCATTCTCCTCATCGTGTATTTCTGTGTAATTACTGGGTTGAGGAAACTTTTGTATAGGGTCACGTATGAGAAGAAAGAGGCGGACAGCGCCTTTTACGCCGCAATTGCATCGCAGCTTAATCAGATTCTCAACATTCAACTGACATCTTCGTACGGCAAGAGCGAACAAGCGCTCGAGGTTGATTTCCGATCTCAACCGAACACATTGAGCAAATAGGCCATTCCCGCAGTT
>CABQAK010000047.1 GCA_902462065.1 uncultured Collinsella sp. | reverse complement strand
CTTGGCACGACGCTCGGCACGGTTGCCGCGCGCAGGCTGCTCAGCGGCACCAGCACCGCCGCGCTCCTCGGCAGCTACCTCGCGAGCCACGCTCTCAACAGCCTCGTCCACGCGAGCCTGAACGCCCTCGCGCACGCGGGTCTTGCCGCCGCGCTTGGAACGGCTCGGACGCTCGCCGTCGCCGCGGCGCTCGTCGCGACCGCGGTTGGAACGACCGGCAACATCGCCGTAATCGTCGCCGTTGCGCTTGCCGTCGCGACGCGCCTGCTCAAGCTTCTTCTTGCTCTTGGACTTGCCGCGCTTGGTCTTCTTCTTCACCTTAAAGGCCGAAGGGTCGCGCTCGGGATCAACCGCAGGCGGGTTGGGACCCACATGCAGGTCGCCGGCTTCGTAAATATCGGCCGTCTTGTCCATGAGCTTCTCGATCTCGTAGAACTCATCGACGTCCTGCTCGGTCACAAACGTAATGGCCCAGCCCAGCTCGCCGGCGCGGCCCGTACGGCCAATGCGGTGGATGTAGTCGGTCGGCTCGGCCGGCACGTCAAAGTTTACGACGTAGCGCACGTCGCTAATGTCGATGCCGCGGGCGAGAACATCGGTTGCCACCAACACGTCAACGGTACCGTCGCGGAAGGCCGAAAGGGCACGCTCGCGCTGGGCCTGACTGCGGTTGCCGTGAATCGCGGCGGCCTTGATGCCCTTGCGCTCCAGACGACGGCAGCAGCTGTCGGCGCGGTGCTTGGTACGCATAAAGACGATGGTGCGCTCCGGGCCCTCCTTTTTGAGGAACTCGGGCAACAGGTTATTCTTGGCCTCGATGGACACCGGGAACACAAACTGGTCGACGGTGTCGGCGGTCGACGTAGCGGGCGCGATCTCCACGCGTGCCGGGTCGCTCACCAGGTCGGTGATCTCGCCCACGGCCTCCTCGTCGAGCGTCGCCGAGAACAGCAGCGTCTGGCGCTCGGCCGGCGTCTCGCGCACAATACGACGGACGGCGGGCAAAAAGCCCATGTCGAGCATGCGGTCGGCCTCGTCGAGTACCAGCACTTTTACCTCGCCCAGGTGGCAGGCACCCTGCTCGATCAGATCGACCAGACGGCCCGGCGTTGCGACCAGGATGTCGCAGCCGTACTTGAGCGCCGCGGTCTGGGGCTTGTAGCTCACGCCGCCCACGACGGTCACGGCAACATGGCCGGTAACGTCGGCAATCTTACCGGCGACCTCATCGATCTGCTGGGCAAGCTCGCGCGTGGGGGTGATGACGAGCATCAAGGGACCGCGACCGTTGCCCTCGGGCTTCTTGGCGCCGCGACGGCGGTTGCGGCCTCCGCGCTCGCGCACGGGCTTGGGCGGAGCGATGTGCTCCAGGTTGTTCATGGTCGGCAGCAAAAAGGCAGCCGTCTTGCCGGTGCCGGTCTGAGCGGCGGCAAGCAGGTCGCGGCCCTCGAGCACAACGGGAATCGAGCCAGCCTGGACAGGCGTGGGCGCCGTGTAGCCAAGGTTCTCGATGGCACGAAGCATCTCGTCCGAAAGTCCCAGCTCGTCAAAGGCGGGCAGGCTCTCGGTCGCGGACTCAACGGTCTCGGCGGCGCTGGCCTCGTCGGCAGCATCGAAGGCAGCCTGGGTCATGGCCTCGCGGGCCTCGTCCAGAATCTCGGCGTCCGTGACGTCGGATACAGAATTACGCATATGTTGTTGTTCCTTATCTGCACGCGTTATGGGCACGGCATGCGGCCGCGCGAGCGTGCTTGGTAGTGCGCTAATACATACAAAAACAGGTGCGCACAGAGAGGACGTTGCTCAGCACGCTGGCGATCGCTTTGGCAGCCCTATCACGCGCCGTCCAGACGCAGCGGCCCTAAGCGATGGAGCAGATTCGCCGCCGGTTAGTATACCCGCGCTTCGCATGCCCCCACGTAAACCACAGATGACGGGGCGGGCCCGGACCGATTGTCTCAATCTGTAACAATTACGGAGCAAAACCGGGTCTACATGTTACGGATCGAGACAAACGGTCGGCACGGTTCACAAACGTCTCAATCTGTAACAGTTACGGAGCAAAATCGGTCCCAATTGTTATAGATCAAGACAGAGGGGGATTTCCGTCCAGTCCAAACCAAATCTCTCGCTCTTCCTGCAATTTCGAACATGTGGCCTATAATGTTGCTTTGGTTACGCTACATATTGCGCAGCCATTTAATACGTCGCCCACCGGGGGCCATTAATTCCTATCGCCTTATTGGCCAGGAAGCAATCAAAGGAGGTATCCGTGGCAGCAGAGACGCCTTGCTCGGTCCTCTATAACGATATTCGCTCGTTCGGCGGTCTTAAACATCTCGAGATCGCCCGAATGCTCATCAATGGAAACTCTTATCTCGGCAGTACCCTGCTCGAGAAATGCTCTTCCAACCGCTCGTATCTCACCCGTTACATCGTCCATCGCGAGCCTGACCAGTGCGCGCCCGCCATCTACAGCGACTTTGCCGTCACCACGCTCAATCTTTCCGCGGCAATCTGCAGCAAGCTCGGCGGCGGCGAGTCCGCCTATCAGGCAATCGCCGAGCACTATCGCGGCCCGGCCGCCAACGAAATGATGTCGGCTCTCGCCAGCTACAAGTTGGACAGCCGCCTATATGCAAATGCCCTCAATCACATCGACAACTTTGACGGCAATGCCGTGCGCGAGAAGAGTACGCTTTACCTTATGCTCTTTGTGGCAACGGGGGCGCTCGCCGACCCCATCCAAGGCGTGGCTACCGTCGAGCGCTTTTGCGACAGCAAGACAGGCGGGCACTTTGGCACCACCGAAACTACCGTCGGACGTGGCTTTACTGGCAGCCTGGAGCAGCCGCGCACCGTCGCCCCCAACCTCGGTCTGCTCAGGACACATGCCGACAACTGCGTTGACATGCAGATCCACCCCCTTACGCGTGACCCGCGCGGCACGGTAATTGGGTCCTTGCCCAAAACCTCGCCCAGCATCACCGATGTAGGCGCCGACGCATCGCGCGAGCATCTCCGCATTTGGCTCGAAGGCGGACGCTGGTACGCCCAGGGCCTTGGGTCGACCAACGGCACAGTGCTCGAATCGGGTGCAGGCGACGGCGATATTGTGATTGAGCCGCCGCGCGACCAACGCGAGCCCGGCAAGATCTATCCCCCGGTGGAAATCGAAAACAGCGACAGGCTCCATCTGGGTCTCTATACGACATTCCTTGTCATTGTGGACTAGCGCGGACGGCGATCGAAAGACGGCCGCCGTCCGTCTTTTGTCTTCTACCTTCTGCGTCGTAAACGACAATACTCAGCGGTATACGTGGGCAGTGCGGTTATCATGGTACTTTACCGATATCCGCACTGCTCACGTATACGCGCGGCAACCCATGCCAGACAAAGGAACGCCATGGATACTACCGATAGCGCCTATGGCGACAAACTCATCCGTCTCGACACGTTCGATACCGCCGTGGCAGTCGACCCCAGTGCCGAGGACGACGCCAAGCGCCGGTTTATGACGCTTATTCTTCAGACGGCATACCGTGACGGCGGCAATATCGGGCACGTGCTGCGCGCGACCAACACGAGCGGCGAGGTCTTTGCCGTCAAGCTGCTCAAGGACAACGCCATCCTTTCCGACCAGACGCCCGATCGCTCTGCCGAGCAAGCGGCTGCGCACCTGGCCAGCACCGCCGCGCTGTTCGAGGAGTACCGTCATCTGTGTACCGTCTCGCACCTGCGCGGATTTCCGCGCGTCTATGGCTACGGATCGTGCGAGAACGACCCGCTCATCCTCATGGAGTGGGTCGAGGGCACCTCGCTCAAGCAGGCGCTGCCCTTGCTTCCGCACGACGCCTCGGGCGGGCTGACCACCCAGATGGTCGCCGCCGTCGGAAACGCCGTACTTCGCGCGCTCTTGATGACCCAAGGCCTCGTGAATCCGGTCATCCATCGCGACCTGTCGCCTGCCAATATCATGTTCCGCACCACCAGCCGAACGCTCGAGCAGCAGATTGCCGATTGCTCCTTTGACCCCTGCCTCATCGACATGGGCTCCGCGACCATGGCCCTCGGCGACGACACGATCACCCGGCGCGCCGACATCTGGCGCTTTGCCACGCCCGCATACGCCGCGCCCGAAATGCTCACGCAGGATATCGAAGGCATCGCGGCCCTTCGCCGCTCGCCCGCGATCGACGTCTATGCGCTTTCGAGCATTCTGTACCAGCTCTACAGCGGTCGCAAGCCGTTCGATGTTGAGTCGACGGGTGCCGCGGCGACCGGCTCGTTCTACCTCATAAAGACCAAGACCAAGCCGGCGCCGCTCGAGCCGCGCTGCGAGGGCGACAAAGCGCTTGTCCAGATCATCATGAAAGGCATTTCGGTCGAACAGGGCGATCGCCCTACCGAGCAGCAGATGCTCGAGGTGCTCTCGACATACCTCCCCGCTGCAGAATCTGAGGACCGCGAGGGTGCAGGAGACGAGGCCGCAATTGATATCGATTCTGGCACGCACCTTAAGGTCGACGTCGCCGGCGAGCGCGCGCGAGAGATCCTGGAGCAGGCCCGGCACGACGCCATGACCCGCCGTCGCTTTATTATCGGCGGCGTCGTTGCGGTCGTTGCGGGGCTCGGCGTCGTTGGCGCGGCAACCCATGGCTTTGGCATCCCCGACTACCTGGACGGCATCCGCGGTTCGCTTGACGACTACACTTGGGACCAGCTGCAGGAGATTTCGCTCAAGATTAAGGCCGCCGAGACCCGTAGCGAGGCACGCGAGATTGCCAAGCGCTACCACCTGCTCGACGCTGATGGGCATATCCCCTATCCGTGCACTAAGCGTGTGAAGCTCGCCAACGGGCTGGAGGTCGGCGCTCAGCTTGTGGGCATCCGCCACGACGAACTTCTGGACGGTACAGGCAAGGCCGGACTGACGTTTATGTTCGATGCGGGTATTGCCGAGCGCAACGCTGCGGCTGAACCGCCGAGCGCCGGCTGGGCAGATTGCGAGCTGCGGGAATGGCTCAACGGCGACGGCCTTAAGCTGCTGCCCAACGAGTTGCGCGCACTCATCAAATCCGTCAAAAAGATCTCAAATAACGTTGGCGCCGCCAACAGTGCATCGTGTCTGAGCGAGTTGCCCGCAACCCTTTGGCTGCCCGCCATGGTCGAGCTGTGCGGTACGCAACCGCCCGATTCGTTTGCCGAGGACTATCACTACCTGGCAGACATCTACAACGGCGAGGGCAAGGAGTACCAACTCTTCCGCGAGCTCAAGGTGAGCCCGTATTCCACGAACGAGACGATGGTCCGCCAGTGGAAGGCCAAGGACACTTGTTGGTGGGAGCGCACGGTGAGCCCCGACACATCGGAGAGCGAAGGCACGCTCTATATGAACCGCGTGGGGCACGACGGCGACGTCTTTACGTACGCAACGCCTGCGGAAAAGCCAAGCAAGCGAACCTGCGTGATCCCCGGGTTCTGCATCTAGGGAGCGGGCGTCTTGCCGTGACGGGACCCCTCCCCGGCAATTGTCTCGTTCTGTAACACTAGCTCGGCAGATACAGATCTAGATGTTACAGAACGAGACAAAACCCAACCCCGCGAGACAACATCTCAATCTGTAACAGTAAGGGGTCAAAAAACTCTCTAGATGTTACAGATCAAGACATTTGAGTTGACCGCGGACGCTCTGTCTCGATCTGTAACAGTTAGAGGTCATATTTGCTGCTAGATGTTACAGATTGAGACATTAAGTTTCCCGTCAACTGTTTGTCTAAATCTGTAACAGTTACGGCTCAAAAACCGGTTCAGACGTTACAGATTGAGATGTTTGGCAGAGACGGCCACCGATTGAGCAGCCGCCCTCATCTGTAATGAAAAGTCATACATTCCAACTATTACTGGACACCCCCAGGGGGTATGGGTGTATAGTATCGGCAGGTTAACAATTCCAACACCGAACTACAGAAAGGAGAAGCCATGGCTCAAGATAAGTTCGACGTGGGCGGCATGACATGCGCCGCCTGCCAGGCGCACGTGGACCGCGCCGTAAGCAAACTCGACGGCGTCCAAAGCGTCGCGGTCAACCTACTCGCTGGTTCCATGATAGTCGACTATGACCCCGCGCAGGTCTCCCCCGAGGATATCTGCACCGCCGTCGACCGCGCGGGCTACTCGGCCTCGCCCGTCGATGCGGGCACCGGCGCCGCTGGCTCAAACGGCAGCGTGCAAGCCAGGTCCGGCGCCGCCCATATGGAGTCGCCTACCAAAAAGCTGGAGGCCGCCGCTTCCGCCATGCGCACCCGCCTCATCGTCTCGATCGTATTCCTCATCCCACTGTTCTGCATAGGCATGGGGCACATGCTCGGTTGGCCGCTACCCGGCATTTTCACCGACCATACCCACAGCATGACGCTCGCGCTCACCGAGCTCGTCCTGCTCATCCCCATCGTCTACGTCAACGACGCGTACTTTATCAACGGGTTTAAATCGCTCGCGCACGGCGCGCCGACCATGGACGCTCTCATCGCCGTCGGCGCCACCGCGTCGATCGCCTGGTCGCTCTATGCCATGTTTATCATGGCCGACCAGCTGGCCGCCGGGCAAATCCACGAGGCCATGATGACGGGCATGGACAACCTGTATTTTGAGAGTGCGGGCACGATCCTGTCGCTCGTCACCGTGGGCAAATACCTCGAGACACGCAGCAAATCCAAAACCGGCGGCGCCATCGAGGCGCTCATCGACTTGGCACCCAAGACTGCGACCGTCGTTGCCGACGACGGCACCGAAACCACCGTCGACGTCGACAGTATCCTTCCCGGCCAGGTCCTGCGCGTGCGCCCCGGAGAGTCCATCCCCGTCGATGGCGTGGTGCTCGAGGGCAGCTCGGCCGTGGACGAGAGCGCGCTCACCGGCGAGTCCATCCCCGTGGAAAAGACCGCTGGTGCCACCGTCAACGCCGCCACCGTCAACCGCACCGGTTCGTTTACCTTCCGCGCCACGCGTGTGGGCGCCGAGACATCGCTCGCCAAGATCATCCAGCTCGTCGAGGACGCCAATGCCACCAAGGCGCCTATCGCCCGCCTGGCCGATAAGGTCGCCGGTGTGTTTGTGCCCGTGGTGTTTGTGATCTCGGCCGTGACCTTTGCGGTGTGGATGGCACTGACCGGCAGCATCAACGAGGCGCTTACCTCCGCCGTCGCCGTGCTAGTGATCAGTTGTCCGTGCGCGCTGGGCCTGGCCACCCCCGTCGCCATTATGGTGGGCACCGGCAAGGGTGCCGAGATGGGCATCCTGTTCAAGAGCGCCGAGGCGCTGGAGAATCTGCGCAGCGTGGGCACCGTGGTGCTCGACAAGACGGGCACCGTCACCCGCGGCAAGCCGGCCGTGACCGACATTGTGGTTGCCGCGCGCGCCGACGGCTCGCCCGCCATGAGCGAAAAGGCGCTGCTCAAGCTGGCCGCCGCGCTGGAGCGCTCGAGCGAGCACCCGCTGGCAGAGGCGATTATGGCCGAGTGCGAGGCGCGCGGAATCGTCGCACGCATGGTCGAGGACTTTGTCGCCGTGCCTGGACGAGGCGTTACGGCGCGCGAGGGACAGAATGTCATCGCAGCCGGCAACGTGCGCCTGATGAACGAGCTGGGCGCGGAGGTGCCCGCCGGCGTTGCCGAGCAATTTGCCACCGAGGGCAAAACACCGCTGTTCTTTGCCAAGAACAGCGAGCTTGTCGGTACCATCGCCGTGGCTGACGAGGTCAAAGAGACGAGCGCCGAGGCCATCGCCGCACTCCGCAAGCTCGGCGTCGACGTGCGCATGCTCACCGGCGACAACCGCGTGACAGCCGAGGCTATCGCCCGCCGCGTGGGGCTGAGCAGCGAACAGGTCATCGCCGACGTTCTCCCCGCCGACAAGGAACGTCACGTGCGCGAACTGCAGGATGCGGGCGGCAAGGTCGCCATGGTGGGCGACGGCATCAACGACTCCCCCGCCCTGGCGCGCGCCGACGTGGGCCTTGCGATCGGCACCGGCGCCGACATCGCCAAAGAAGGGGCAGATGTGGTGCTCATGCGCAGCGACCTCATGGATGTTGCGCGCGCCATCAAGCTTTCGCGCGCCACGATCCGCAACATCAAGCAGGACCTGTTCTGGGCGCTGTTCTACAACGGCATCGGCATTCCGCTGGCGGCAGGCGTGTTCTTCCCCCTCACCGGTTGGCAGCTCTCGCCGATGTTCGGCGCCGCGGCCATGAGCCTGTCGAGCGTGTGCGTCGTAAGCAATGCTCTGCGCCTGCGAACCTTTAAGCCTAAAGTGGCAAAATAGGCTCACTATTACGTCCATTTAGAACGGGTTTTCCAGGTGCCAGAGATTGACCTGAAAGAGGAGCGACGCGTACTTTGGTACGCGAGCGACGGCTTGAAGGTCAAGGTCGGGTGCCTGGGAAAGCCGACACAACAGAGAGGAATACCCATGCGATACACAATCAAGACTTCCGGCCTCATGTGCGGCCACTGCGACGCCACCGTCGAGACGGCGTTGCTCAACGTGGCCGGCGTGACCGACGCCGACGCCGATCACGAGACCCAGACCGTCCAGGTGGAGTGCGCCGACACCGTGACCGCCGAGCAGCTCGCCGCCGCTGTCGAGGGCGCCGGCGAGAAGTTCCACGCCCTGTCCGTAACCGCCGCGTAACGACCCACGCGCACCCCGACCAGAAACGAGGACCCGCCATGATGGCAGACCATAAATCGGTGACCCGCATGCTCAAGACGGCACGCGGTCAGATCGACGGCATCCTGCGGATGGTCGAGGAGGACCGCTACTGCGTCGATATTTCCACGCAGCTCATGGCAACGCAGGCGCTCATTGCGCGCATCAACGCCGACGTGCTCAAGGCGCATATCGAGGGCTGCGTGACTTCGGCAATCGAATCGGGCGACGAAGACCTCAAGGCCGCCAAGCTCGCCGAGATCGAACGCGTCGTCGACAAGCTCTCCAAGTAATTGGGGCATTGGAGACAGACTTCTTTGCACCATCTTGGTGCATCGGGGATAGGTACGTTTGCACCACCTTGGTGCAGATTAACCTGTCCCCCTTGCTCTAAATCGGGTATAAAGGCGTGCAGCATATCGAACGAAAGGCAATTTGCATGAATGACTTTATGAAGGGCCGCAATGGCGCCGATGAGCTCACCATCGTTATGGGCTTTGCCGGCATCGTCATCGCGATGATCGGATCGATAGCCCGCATCCAGTGGCTCAGCTGGATCGCCATCGCCGTGATCGTGATTGGCGTGCTGCGCGGCCTGTCCAAAAACATCGATGCGCGTCGCAAGGAAAACGCTGCCTTTGTCGCCGCGGCCGCGAACGTCCCCGGCTTGGGCAAGTTCGTCGCCAGCTTGGGCGGCGGCGCTGCAGCAGCCAGCACCTCGCGCGCGGCTGGAACGAGCAAGGAAGACTTTGAGCGCGCCAAGCGCACGGCCAAGAAGATGTGGAAGGGTCGCAAGACCACGGCATACCTCAAGTGCCCCAACTGCGGCCAGATGCTCTCCGTCCCCAAGGGCAAGGGCAAGATCCGCGTCACCTGCCCCAAGTGCCACGCTAAGATGGAAACCCGCTCCTAGCGCCCGCACGCGGGACAAATTAATCAGGTTTGTTTGTCCCAAATCTTAAGTATTTGTTCGATAAAAAAGCCGAGGCCTCGTGTTGAGACCTCGGCTTTTTACATGCGGCAACGGAGCTACACCTTTGTCACACCTATGCCACACCGTCGCGGGCGAGCTCCTCGGCCAGCGCCTCGGCCGGCATGGCCATAATCGCGTCGAGCTCGGCGTCCACCTCGGGAATACGCTTTACCTTGAGCTTGCGTACCAGATCACCGCGACACATCACATGTATCGGCTCACGCAGAGCGCACAGGTCATCGAGCGGATTCTTGCGCGTCACCAGGATATCGGCGGCCTTGCCGCACTCGATCGCACCGGTCTCGCCGCCCAGCCCCAGGAGCTCGGCATTGACCTGCGTAGCCGTATGCAGCGCAAAGGCGTTGCTCACGCCGACATACTTGGCAAAATAGGCCACCTCACGCCACATGTCGTACTGCGTCACGAACGGGCAGCTCGAATCTGTGCCAAGGCCCACCTTAACGCCAGCTTCCAGCGCCGCACGAGCACTCTCGATAATGCCCGAGCACACGATGTCGCCGTTCTTCTTTTGCGTGTCAGTCGAATGGGTCTTCCCCGGATCGAGCAACACAAACGGCAGCGCCGGGCTGATCGTGCAGGTAACGCTGGGCGCACGTCCCTCGAGCTGCGTGCCCGCGGCGCCACGGTACAGCTCCAGGATCTCGGGCGTCATCGGGGCACCGTGCTCGATCGTGTCGACCCCGGCCTCAAGCGCGGCCTTCACGCCCTCGGTGCTCTCGACATGAGCCATAACCGGCAGACCCACCTCGTGCGCCGCCTTGCACGCCGCCGCGGCAACCTCCACCGGCATACGCAGCACGCCCGGCTCGCCCACCTCGGTCGCATCGAACACACCGCCCGTTACGAACAGCTTAATGACGTCGGCGCCGCGCGCATACAGGTCTCGCACCTGCTCGGCTGCCTCGACGGGGCTGTTGGCCACCTGGGCGAACAAGCCCGCGCCATGGCCGCCCGGCACCGTGACGCCCGTTCCCGGCGCTACCAGGCGCGGACCCTGATACTTGCCGGCGTCGATAGCGTCGCGCACGGCAATGTCGGCAAACAGCGGGTCGCCCGCGCCGCGCACCGTGGTCACGCCGCTTGCCAGCTGCTGCTGGGCACTGCCCTTGAGGATGCGGCGGACGATGGCACGGCCCACGGGATTATCGAGTTTCTTCATCAGCGCTCCCGCATCGCCGGCCGAGACAGGCTTGCCCGAACCGCACAGGTGCACGTGCATATTGATGAGACCGGGCATGAGATACGCACCACCCAGGTCGATAACCTCGGCACCTGCAGGCGCCTGCGCCACAGCACTCGGCCCCATCCAGGTGATGACGCCGCGCTCAACAGTCACGGCCATATCGGGTTGCGGCTCCATATGCTCCGAACCATCCAGAATGGTCGCATTGATAAACAACGTGGAACGATCGGCAGATGCCATATCGAGCTCCTCCCTCACGATTAACTTGAACATTTGTCCATTATCACCTAGTCCCGCTGGATTGCTGCAGACGCATCGGTTAACGGAAGGAAGAGAGGATGTGGGGGACGGAATACGTTGCAGTCCCATCCCAGCGGCACTAGGGAAATCTCTCGATCTATAACAGGTACAGGGTTATTGGGCCCCCTGATGTTACAGATCGAGACATTCGGTCGACGTTTCACCGGCTTGTCTCGATCTGTAACAATTACGAGCTCAAACAACCTCTAAACGTTACAGATCGAGACAAAACCTCTCAGCGCCCATACCACTGGCATCTCCACTCCTCAGCCAATTCAACCTGCCGAGGAATACCCGCCAGCCTCATTTTCTCGACTAGCTTCCCCGGGCCTTTGAGTTCGTTAAACGTAAACCGAAGCACCTTATGCCCGAGCATTGTCAGATGAGATTCCCGCTGACGCTCTGCCACGAATGGGTCAACCGACTCCCGACCCTCGCCGCTCTGCAAGGTGTACTTCCCCTTTCCGTCGAGCTCGCCGATGACACACGTCCCGTCCTCGAGCCGCCAAAAATAGTCGACGCGAAACACCTGGCTCGGATCGAGCGGGTCGCGAAACTCCACCTGCAGTTCCGGAACCGGAAAGCCGTACGCAATAAAGAATGCTCGGAACCGAGACTCGCCGCCGTTTTCAGACAGCCCGTCCGCATACGACGCAATCACCTGTGCCCTGCGATACCCTCGCCTGCCCTCGCAATCGGCGCGGAGGCGCTCGCACAAATCCCCACGTGGTACGCCTTTCGCCCGCAGTGCAGAATCGGCAATCGCCAACCCGTAGGAGAACGGCGCACGCAGTAGACAATCCTCCACCGTGCGCCAAAACGACGTCACCTGCACGCCGTCGACTTGTTCAAGTGCGCCCGCCGCCTGCGGACGCAACAGCCGACATCCTGCACTCAGTGGCACCGAGCAACCTGTCTTAACAAGGTATCGTGGCCCAAGCAGATCATTCGGCACCTCCAGACCCCACAAAATCGCCGCGTCATAGCCCCAAAACGCCCAATCGGGATGAAACTCCGCAAGCCCTTTGATGGCCCGCAGCGCTCGCTCCGTCGGCGTCAGCGCATCCCAATCATGTTGAAAACAGAACAAATACGGCTCGGGCTCCGCAATATCATCGGTTCCCACATGACGCCGTAGCCACATGAGCTCGGCATTGTCGTGTGTCACAAGCAGCACGCCTTGTTCAGCCGCCTCCGTGAGCCTGGCAAGCATCCTATTCCGCGCCAACGTGTTACGAGTCGTATGTTTGTGTTTGAGAACGGTATTAGGCACTTCCATCACCACCACATCGGACAAATGGACCATCGTCACCGTTGCCTCCGCCGACAAACGTCTCGACCTGTAACAGTTACGGGCACAAGCGGCCGCCAAACGTTACAGATCGAGACATTCGTGCAGCATTGCACCTCTTTGTCTCGACCTGTAACAGGAAAACCGATTTTTGGCCTGTAGATGTTACAGATTGAGACAAAAAGGCAAAAGGCAGGGCAGGCGACAACTACCCATCCCCTACTCCCACTCCTGTTCGTAGATGTTGAGGGACTTTACGTACCGCCCCTGGGCGCCCATGATGTCGCGGACCAGACGCAAGAAGAAGCTGATGCACGAGGTGTCAAAGCCGTCCTGCAGATCCTCGGGATGCACCGCACCCGGTCCGTCGACCGCCGTGTCGTTCAGGCGCGCGATGTCATACAGGTAGAGCTGTCCCGCCGTAAGCCAGACATCGTCGACGCAGGCGAGGCGCACCGCAATCGCGCCGTCGTTCCAATGCTCCTTCTGCACGATATGCGGGTCGTAGACATCAAAGCGATGATCGGTGCGCGTGTCCTTCAGCACGACCATGCCGGACGCAGGATTCTTGTCCAAAATGCCAAAGCGCGAGAAATACTGCGTGTCGCGTACCCGCTCGAGCCGCTTGAGCGAGGCAGGCGAAAGCGATGCCGGCGGCTCGTCAACATATAGCTCGAGCAGCGTTTTGCCATGGCGATAGGGGCGCTCGAAGAGCAGCCAATCGGTAAACGCCATGTTGTAGGCCATGATTTCGTTTTGAGAAGGTTCCTCGCAATAGCTGAGCCACGGGTCGACGATAATCTCGAACTGTTCGCGTGCCGGCTCCAGGAATTGAAACTTCCGCAGCATCCAAAAGTGAGCCATGTCGGCAATATCGTTGCCGACGGCTTCAGCCAGCTCTGCTCGGTCAAAAGCGTGGTCAGTCATGGCATCCTCCTCAAACTGATGGACCTCAATTTGAGCTTACGAGGAGGGTGGACAGCCACGACCAGCGCGGGCAAAATAGGCCTCCGACTGCAAACCAGATGCTGACCAAACACTTGACGAAAAGCTTGACCGAAAATGCGCACCGCAACAAAACCGCAGGCAAACATAGACGGCCAACCCGCCCTTTTGAGCCAGATGCCTGCAGCCACCACAGAAACAACAGGTGACCACAGCCCAAGAAGTCGACAAATGAACATCCTTACGTCGACAAACGCGCAAACTGCTCGCAAATCCGCAAGGAGTGTCCCCGAATGCCGGCACAAAAGGAACGTCCCTAACTGTCGGCACTTAGGGACGTTCCTTTTAATATGAGCAGGACATTGTCAAGAGGCAAAATCGGGCCTGG
>CABQAK010000046.1 GCA_902462065.1 uncultured Collinsella sp. | reverse complement strand
GGCCCGTGGGTTATACCCTAAGAGCAAACCACCCTTTTTAAGGGTGGTTCTGATTGACTTGCATAGTTGTTGGCGACGTCCATACGCTTGGCAATTTCTGAGACCCTGCTGGGGCCAGAATCGGGCAGCATCGCGAGCAAAAACTCAATGTCTTTATCGGAAAGCTCCCGATAGGTCGTTTCGAGAGAAGCTCGATGTCATGCTTCTCGAGTTGCCTGAAGACGCCATTCATGCACGTGCGCCAGTTACCCTGAGTCTCCTGAGCATATGTCCAATCGATGCCGACGGGCCCAATCTCAACGCCGCTTATGCACGCGCGAGGCTGTGAGAGGCGGCTATCTGCCGCTTCTTTGGTTCGCTCGATAATATCTTCGAGCATGCCTGGCATGGCGGAGACATTTGCTGCGATCCATGGTGGCCCCTTTGCAGGTTTTGCTAATTTTTGCAACTTTTGCTAACTTTTGCAAGTTTTGCTAACGGCTGACCAAAGGGCATCGAAGCAGTGACGCTGACATTTTTTACGCAGAAAAATAAGCAGAAATCAATTTATCTGCGTTAAAAAAAGTTGAGAAGAAAAACGACGAGTCCCGGGCGCAATGCCGTTGCGTTCCGGGCCTCGTCGATTTGAGAAGTATCTAACGGTCTCGTTGCCGTCGCTCTAGTCAAACAGGCTCGGCATGTCGTTTTCCTTCATGAGGGCACCGGCAGAAGGCAGGCTCTGCGCGGTGAACTTCTCGGCCGAGACGCCGGCGCCGAGGATTTCCTCGGTCGTGCCGACGGTGGTGACCGAGCGGCCCTTCTTGGCCGTAAAGGCCTGGACGCCCTGCGTGTTGGTGGTCGTCTTGGTCTTGAGCAGCGATGTGTTGAAGTTCATCAGGCGATAGTCGCTCGAGACCAGCGCGATGTCGCGATCTTCCTTGAGCACTTGGGCATACAGCAGCTTGCTGCCACCGTAGATGGCGTTCTTGAGGCGCTTGCGGTTGGTCTTGGTGACGTATCCAGAAAGCGCGACGCGCACTACGCGGCCGTTCTCAAAGACGAACAGCACGTCGGCTTTGTAGTCCTCGGGGTCGATGACCCAGATGACACTCTCGTCGGGTTCCATCTCAAGATCGGTCGGCAGGTACGAGCCCAGCTGGGTCGACTTGGTGTCCTCAAACGCCGCAACCTTGCACTTGTACACCTGGCTCTTGTTGGTAAAGACCAGCAGCTCGTGGGTGTTGGAGGACGGGAACTCGATAAAGGGCTTGTCGCCGTCCTTGTACTTGAGCGTGGTCGCCTTTTTGAGTACGCGGTCCGTCATCTTCTTAAGGTAGCCATCGCGCGAGAGCATGATGGTGACCGGGTACTCCTCGACCTCGGGCTCCAAGCTTACTTCGATAACCTCATGGGGCTCGATCCTGCCCGTGCGGCGCGGCATCACGTACTTCTTGTTGACCGCGGCCAGCTCGTCGCTGATGACCTTCTTGATGTTCTCCTCGCTGGAGAGGATCTCCTCAAGCTCGGCAATCTCGCCCTCAAGCTTAGCGATGTCCTTGGTGCGGTTGAGGATGTACTCCTCGTTGATGTTGCGGAGCTTGAGCTCGGCAACAAACTCGGCCTGGGTCTCGTCGATGTCGAAACCCTTCATAAGGTTGGGCACGACCTCGGCCTCGAGCTTGGTGCCGCGGATGATGGCGATGGCCTTGTCGATGTCGAGCAGGATTGCCTCGAGGCCGTGCAGCAGGTGCAGGCGCTCGGACTTTTTGCCCAGGTCAAAGTTAATGCGGCGACGCGTGGACTCAATACGCCACTTGACCCACTCGTGCAAGATCTGGCGCACGCCCATAACGCGGGGGTAACCATCGACCAGCACGTTGAAGTTGCACGAGAACGAATCCTGCAGCGTGGTCGAGCGATAGAGCTTGGCCATGAGCTTGTCGGGGTCGACGCCGCGCTTAAGGTCGATGGCGATGCGCAGGCCCGAAAGGTCGGTTTCGTCGCGGATGTCGGCAATCTCCTTGACCTTGCCCTCTTTGGAGAGCTTGACGATGCGCTCGATGATGACATCGGTCTTGGTGGTGTAGGGGATCTCGTAGACCTCGATGATGCGCTCTTCGGGAATCCAGCGCCAGCGGGAGCGGATCTGGAAGCTGCCCAGGCCGGTCTCGACGATTTTCTCCATCTCCTCGCGGCGATAGATAATCTCGCCGCCGGTCGAGAAGTCAGGCATGGGCATGTACTCGAGCAGGTCGCAGTCGGGATCCTGCAGGTAGTGCATGGTGGCGGTGCAGACCTCGTTGAGGTTAAAACCGCAGATGTCGGACGCCATGGCGACGCCGATGCCCTTGTTGGCCGAGACGAGGATGTTGGGGAACGTGGTGGGCAGCAGGCGCGGCTCCTTCATGGCGCCGTCGTAGCTGTCGACGAAGTCCACCGGGTCCTTGTCGATGTCCTTAAAAATCTCGGCGCTGATGGGGGAGAGCTTGGCCTCGGTATAACGCGAGGCGGCGTAGCTCAGATCGCCCGAATAGTACTTGCCAAAGTTGCCCTTCGACTCCACGAAGGGGGCGAGCAGCGCCTCGTTGCCGGTGGCCAGGCGCACCATTGTCTCGTAGATCGCGGCATCGCCGTGCGGGTTGAGCTTCATGGTCTGGCCCACGATGTTGGCGCTCTTCTGGCGCTCGCCCTTGAGCAGACCCATCTTGTACATGGTGTAGAGCAGCTTGCGGTGCGAGGGCTTAAAGCCGTCGATCTCGGGGAACGCACGCGAGACGTTGACGCTCATGGCGTAGGGCATGTAGTTGACCTCGAGCGTCTGCGTGATCGGCTGGTCGGTGACCTCGGAGTGCAGGCCGATGACGTTTTCGGCGTTGACCTGCTTTTTCTTTGGCTGGTTCTTCGTTTTCTTCTTTGCCACGATATCCTCTTGAACTTCTTATGGGCCGTCGTTATCGATTTGCTGCTATTGCAGGTCCAGTTGGTCCAGGTATTCCTTGCCGTGCTCGGAGATATGGCGCTTGCGGCCTGCCTCGTTGTTGCCCAGCAACAGGTTGAACATGGTTTCCATCTTGGTGACGTCCTCGGGCTCCACCTTGATCAGGCGACGCGTCTCGGGATTCATGGTGGTGAGCCACATCATGTCCGGATCGTTCTCACCAAGACCCTTGGAGCGGTTGATCGAGCACTTTTGGTCGCCGATCTCTTTGAGGATGCCGTTCTTCTCGAGCTCGGTGTAGGCAAAGTAGGTCTTTTCTTTGCAGTTGATCTCGTAGAGCGGCGACTCGGCGATATACACGTAACCCTCGTCGATAAGCGTGGGCACCAGGCGATAGAGCATGGTGAGCACGAGCGTGCGGATGTGATAACCGTCGACGTCGGCATCCGTACAGATAATGACCTTGTTCCAGTTGAGGTTGTCCAGGTCAAAGGCGCCAAGGTTCTTGATGCGCTTGTCCTTGATCTCCACGCCGCAGCCCAGCACGCGCATGAGGTCCATGATGATGTCGGACTTAAAGATGCGCGGATAGTCCTCCTTCAGGCAGTTGAGGATCTTACCGCGGACGGGCATGACGCCCTGGAACTCGGCATCGCGCGAGGTGCGAATGGCGCCTGCTGCCGAGTCGCCCTCTACGATGTAGATCTCGCGGCGGCTCTTGTCCTTGGAGCGGCAGTCGATGAACTTCTGCACGCGGTTGGCCATGTCGGTCTTTTGCTGCAGGTTGGTCTTGATACTCTGACGCGTCTTTTCGGCGTTCTCGCGCGAGCGCTTGTTGATGAGCACCTGCTCCATGATCTTGTTGGCGGCGTCTTTGTTCTCGATCAAGTAGGTCGAGAGGCGCTCCTTAAAGAAGGCCGTCATGGCCTGCTGGATAAAGCGGTTATTGATGGCCTTCTTGGTCTGGTTCTCGTAGGACGTCTGGGTGGAGAAGCAGTTGGTCACCAGCACCAGGCAGTCCTGGACGTCCTGCCACTTAATGCCGCTCTCGTTTTTGTTGTACTTGCCCTGTTGCTTGATGTAGGCATCGATGGCGCTGGTCAGAGCGCTACGAGCCGCCTTCTCGGGCGAGCCGCCGTTCTCGAGCCACGACGAGTTGTGGTAGTACTCCTGCATCATGAAGGTGCGCGAGAAGCACATGCACGCGGTGATCTTTACGTTGTAGTCGGGCAGGTCCTCGCGGTCGCGACCGCGACGGTCGGCCTCGATAAAGAAAGGCTCGGTAAGGTAGTCGGTACCGACCTTCTCGAGCACGTAGTCCTCGATGCCCTTGGGGTAGCAAAAATCCTCTTCGGAAAACTCGCCATCGTCGCCCTCGATGCGCAGGCGGAAGGTCACGTTGGCGTTGACCACGGCCTGGCGGCGCATGGTCTCGCGATACCACTCGTGGGGGATACTGATGGAGGTAAAGACTTCAAGATCGGGGCGCCACTTGATGGTGGTGCCGGTACGGTCCTCGTTGCTGGGCTCAATCTCGAGTGCCTTCTTTTTGGCACCGACGACCTTGCCCTTCTTAAAGTGCAGGGAGTACTTGTTGCCGTCGCGCCAAACCGTGACGTCCATGTACTCGGATGCGTACTGGGTCGCGCACGAGCCCAGGCCGTTGGTACCGAGCGAGAAGTCGTAGTCGCCGCCCTGGTTGTTGTTGTACTTGCCGCCGGCGTAGAGCTCGCAGAAGACGAGCTCCCAGTTAAAGCGCTTCTCGGAAGGGTTCCAGTCGAGCGGGCAGCCACGGCCGTTATCCTCTACCTGAATGGAGCCATCGCGAAAGGCGGTAAGGGTGATGAGCTTGCCGTAGCCCTGGCGTGCCTCGTCAACGGCGTTGGACAGAATCTCGAAGGCGGCATGCGCGCAGCCATCGAGTCCGTCCGAGCCAAAGATAACGGCAGGGCGAAGACGTACGCGTTCCTCGTCTTTGAGCTGGCGGATGCTGTCGTTACCATAGTTTGCGGTGTTTTTTGCCATACTCGCTCTCTCGGTGCTCCTTTGCTGCGTTTAAGTCATATAGATAGTCAAGGTAGCATAGCCCAGCCCACAGACGATTCCAGCCAACACGAAATCCATCGAACAATCGTTCGATTAGATAATGAATGCTTGGAATGCGGGAGGGACCTGTCCTGTCCTATCCAAACATCTGCGGCAGGTCGATGAAGACGGTTCGATCGCTTTCGCCAGCTTCGAAGCCCGAACGGGAGAAGAATCCATAGCGATGGCACTTGAGTCCCGTTGCCTCGACTTGGGCGATTTCCTCGTCGACCATTTTTTGCGTGATGGGGGATTTGCGGAACTTTGCTTCGTAGAATGCGTAGCCCTCGGGGTCTTGCGTTACCACATCGAATTCGCCGCTCGTTTTGTTTGCGGGGTCGTCGTACCAGTACTTGCCTATGGCGTCGAAAGCCGGTTCGATCTTGCCGGTCCTGTTCTGCCGCACGAGGTATTGACGGCAGATCTCCTCGAACATATGAGGAACGTAGTTTTCCTCGAAGTCTTGGAAGACGTGACGATCATAGAAGACTTCCGAGTCGAGCAGCTGACGCGCTGAGGCATTGCGGAAAACATAGCGATAGTAAAAGAGCGAAAGCGGATCCACTACAAAGTAGCCAGACTTGCGCTTGTTCGTAGGGTCGTTGATGGGTGCACGCTTTTGGACGATTTCGAGTGACATGAGCTTGTCGAGCACGTCTGCCATGGCCGGACCGCTCGAGACGTGCGACTGTGCCAGCACGTCCCCCCAACGGGAGTAGCCTTGTGCGAGAGCCCCGAAAACTTCGTTGGCGTTGGTCATCTTCGAGATCTCGGCGTTGAGATAGGACGGCACCTCGCTTTCTAAGCGGGCGCCAGGTTCCGTGACGAGCTCGATGATGTTGTCGCGTACGCTTTGGGATTGATCGATGAGGCGATTGTAAAAGGGGATACCGCCAAAAACGCTATAGAGCCGCACCTTGTCCTCGGGCGAGAACGCGGGATAGAACTTCGCAGCGTCAAAGTAATCCATGGGCTTAAGCTCAAGCGCGAGATCAATTCGCCCGTAGAGGGGGCTTTCATGCTCGATGAGGGATTTCATAATCTCAACGTAGGAGCCGCACAGGACAATGTTTAAACGTGAGTCTTCCCTGTGGGCGTCGATTGAGGTCTGAAGAATGCTGTCTAGGCCTTTAACCGCATCTCTCAAGTAGGGGTATTCGTCGAGAACGAGGGTAATGTTCTTGTCTTTAGCTTGGGCAAACAGAAATTCGATGAGCTCGCGGATGCCTGTGAAGGCGAGCGGAGGAAAGCTCAGCGCTTCAGCAACAAGGACGGACAGACTCTCGAGGTTGTCTGCCTCGGAGGTTTGGCGGCACTCGTAATAGACCGTTGCGACGTCCGACAAATCGGTTAGCGCCTGCTTGATGAGCTCACTTTTTCCGACGCGACGCCTGCCGTAAATGAGAACATTGCGCTGCTCGGGTGCTTTGAGCGTTTTCTTAATACGGGCGAGCTCACGCTCCCTGCCAATAAATTCCACTTACTCGGTTCCTTCCGACTCGGTTTTGTCCGAGTTAATTGTATCGCATGGATCAGTTTATGCTCGAGTTTACTCGGACAAAACCGAGTCGGTTCTGCCCGAGTAAATTTGAAGGCGGCCGAATGCGTCTTGCTGCGTTTGCGGTTGGATACGTTGTCGAAAACGTGTCGTGCGGATTGTTGGATCGAATCGAACATTGGGACAGACGTCTCGTTTTATGGGCCGGGGGCGTGCATGTGCGAGTTCTTTTGGCCCATAAGGAACGCTGGTGGGTCGTTATTTGGGCCACGGGTCACTTCGCCGGCGCCGTGTTTCGTCATACGCTCATAGTGGAAGCCGATGCCACGGGACGACGAAGGCCTTGGGCAACGGATGAGGTGCAAGCGAAAGGAGCGGTGAGGATGATGAAGCCCATGACGAAGAAGCTGCTGTTAGGAATTCCCACCGTGACGCTTTCGGCCGTGCTGGCGTGTACGGTGGCCGGCTGTGGCGGTAGTGCTCCGAGCGGCTCGGCTGGCAGTTCGGGCGGCAGCGCGCCTGTGCAGGAAAAGCCCAAGGCCTATGATTCGCAGACGGTCGAGGTAGCAGGCATTACCTATGAGTCGGTGGCTCACGGTACGTTCTATCGCGGCGATGCCAAGCTGCAGGACGGCTTTTACCTGCACATCAAGATCACCAACAACAACACAAAGAACAGGACGTTCAGTTCCTTTAACGTGCATGCTGCCCAGGGCGATCTTGAGGCAGGCGACCCGTTGTTTACTTCCGACAAGGCGGCCGTGCTCGACTACGTTGCAAGCGAGGCTCCCGATGAGCTGCACGAGGGCATCGACCTTTCCGAGAGGCCAGATATCGGCCCGGGCGAGACCGTTGAGTACGTGTATTTCTGGGCGCCCAAGACGGCGTACTACGGGCCCATCACTGTCGAGTTCGTAGACGCTTATGCCCCCGCCAAGAATCATGAGGCCATGCACTTTGACACCACGGGATGCGAGACCAAGGAGTTCAAGGCGGCCGGCGGCGTGGCCGATTCTGGCGAGAAGGCAGATTTAACGGGCATCGACTGCGCATCGTACAGCATCGAGGCCGCCGATGGGTACACGCTGGATTCGTCCGACGAAGAGCGCGAAAAGGCAGACTTCTTCCACGACGAGACTGGAGGACGCCTGAACATCAGCATCTTCCCGCGCTCGCCGGAGGAAGAGGTTGCAAGCCTAGAGCAGGTCTACGAAGGCAAGGAGACAACAACCGACCAGGTCGAGTGCAACGGCATAACGTGGCTGCGCTTTACCGGTCCCGACAACGGCCATACACTGTTTGCGACGGCTCCCGCAACGGGTGAAACCGTCCGCGTGTCGATCGGCTGGAAGATCGATTGGGATGCCGCCGTGCCCATGATGGAGGCTCTGAAGCTCAAGTAGCGCTGTGATTCTCACGTCAGGCGACTCAAGGCTGGCTCCGAGTTATCGGGGCCAGCCCCTTTTGATGTTCGATGAGCCGAGTCGGCGTCTCTCGCAAAGGTAACTGAGAGCTAGTGAGGCTTATCAGAATTGACCTCATCGGTGGTGTCTTTTTCGAGCGCCGTGCGGCGGGCGCTGTAGGCGACGAGGCCTGCGCCTGCCGCGGCGAGTGCTGCAGCGGCTGCCGTAAGGGGAGCGTTGGCATCGCCCGTGCCTGCAAGCGCGCCCGCTTTTCCGGAGCGCTTGTTATTGCCGTGGTCCTTGCCACTGCTGGAGCTGCTTCCGCCGGAGCCGCCGCCCTTGTCAGTACCGCCGCCACTCGAGCCGCCACCGTCGTCTGCTGTCATCGGGGCGTCGTGAAGTCCTGTCGTATCCGCGCTGTCGCATACGCCGACCTGAACTTCTGAGCGTTCGCATGCCGCATCGGGCACATGAAGCTCGTGCAGTACGGCACCCAGTGCTGAGTTTGCGCCCGGTCGAATTTCCTCGAGCGTTACGGGATCGAGTGCCACCAGGTCACGCGCCTTCGCATACAGCGTGACGCGTTTGCCCACCTCTTCGCCCCAGCTCTCCGGGATGGCAAAGCTCATGCGGAATTGTGCCGTGCAGCCCGGTGCCAGCACGGCGTTTCCATTGTCGGCAACCAGCGGGTGCGTTGCAAAACGTGTGTCCAGCGTCTCGAGCGCGTACTTCACGTGTGCCATGTCGTTGGCCGAAGCGTCCTCGGCAAGCTCCGGATCGTAGATCGATGCCGTGCGTGCGTTCGCTCCGAATCCGATGGATGCGCTGGAGAACGGCTGGTTGGAACCCTCTCGGTGCAGATCGATCGTTCCGGCGGTCAGCAAGGTGTTGCCGTCGTTTCGTACCGTGACCATGAAGGATTCGCCTGCTGCTCCGGGCACCACTGCGCCCGAGCTGGCGACCGCGCCCGTCGGAGTGGCACACGCCACCAAGGGTACTTCGATGCCGTGCACCTCTGCCTCGCTCTTCTCCGCGCTTACAATGTGCGTGGCGAGTGCGGAGAGCATGCCTCCCGACGTCAAAAAAGTCGTTATCTGATCGACGGGATGGTCCAGCTCGCACATCACGAACGGCTCCGTGAACAGATCGCCTGCCAAGGTGCTGGCGAAGATGCGGAAGTGCTTGCCCATCACTGCTACCGGGTTGCCTTCTTCGTCGTAGGTTTGTCCAACCTTGCCATCGGTGTTCTCTACATAGAGCACGCACCTGCCGTTGTTGCTTACGCTAAACGATGCCGGGCCACAGCCTGCGGCACCCACGGGCTGCGTTGCAAATGCCGATGCGCCTCGCGTCCAAGTAATATGCTGCAGTTGCTCGTTGACGGTAGCCAAAAAGCCCGTGTGCTGCGGCCACGGCACCGCGTGGGGTACTGTGGCATCTGGCGACATAACGCCCCAGCCCGCAATGGACTGGCCGATCACGGCGTACGATGCACAGCCACAACCGCCTGCGGTCTCGTATGCAACGGGCACCACCATTTTGCCGTTGATATTCTCGGGCGCGCCGAGCTCGATGCTCGACGGTGCCTGTGGAAAGCGGAGGACCTGACGGAACGTGAGACTGTCGCCCGAAACGTCCGACCACAGGGTAAAGCACTCCAGCGCAACCTCGGCCTCGCTGCCGAGCGCCTTTTCTGCGGTGGTTCCGCGGCGGTGGAGGTAGGCGCCCGACAGGCGCCCGTCGACAAGTGTCTTGCCCACCGTGATGCGTGGGCACTGCAGGCAATGGTAGCCATCCTCCTGAAGGCGGCCGCGCGAGATGCTGCGCCACGA
Organism: uncultured Collinsella sp.; assembly: GCA_902462065.1. Classification (GTDB taxonomy): domain Bacteria; phylum Actinomycetota; class Coriobacteriia; order Coriobacteriales; family Coriobacteriaceae; genus Collinsella. The sequence goes on along the minus strand of CABQAK010000046.1, from coordinate 4,634 downwards.
CGCGTGCGATATCACGTGAACTCCGTCGTTGCTTATGCGCAGGCGCATAACGGACAGTATGCCGGATGTGCTCGCCGTATCGAAAAGGGTGTTGTCACCGGCGGGGCGCTCGCCTGAGACCAGCAGCACGTAGGCGTCCTGGTTTCCCCTCCCGTCCGTATATTCCACCACGTCGAAGTCGTAATCGTATATGCCGTCGCGCTCCACGTCGCCCTCGCCAAACCCAAGGGGAAAGTCCACAGGCGTGGGAGCGGACCACGTTCCGTTTGCCTTTGTGTGTACCACCAGGCGCGAGCGACCATTGTCGCCGTAGCGCACCGAGGCGATACGGAACAGGCATTCTACGCCGGCAATCATCGTTAGCTTCATGTGGGCTTCGCTGAGCACGCCGGAAAATAGCACGTTGTCGCTCGAGGGTTTTATGCCGCCACGCTCGTCCTCCGACACGCCGGCAGAATTGGCGTTGGGGTCCGCAACGGCGTTCGTTGCCTGACCGATATAGGTGTACTCATACATCGGCGCGGCGTTTTCGTCGTTCTCTATCAGTGCATGGATGAAATGCTCGATCCGTCCCGTGTCGTCGCTTTCTGCATCTGCCTCGAGCTCAATGCGCGTGACCACTTGATCCCAATCGCGCACGACAGGCGCGACGTTTACGGCAGTGGCCTTAACCTCGGCGCGTGCGAGCAGCTCGGCGTTGGTGACGATGGTGGCCGATGCGATAAATTGCGGCACGCCGCCCGCCTCAATGTTGCCGGCCGAGCCGAAGCAGGCATCCAGCGTATAAGGCGTATCTCCACCCAATGCGAGCTCAGAGCGCTGGAGCACATACTGGTCGCCATTGTTCACCGACATATTCCACGAATCGATGAGTGTGGGCCACGACCCCGACCAAGCCTTGGTGGTCCACTTGAACATTGCGAACTGGAGTATCACATCGACATCGACGTCTGCACCTACGCGCAGTCGCGGAAGCTGGTGTCCATCTGCCTTCTCGTACCCAATGAACAGCGTGAGGGATGCGGCGCCGCGCACGGCAGACGAAGCGACGCCTGCAACGCCGGCGCCAAAGGTGACGGCAAGCCCGATCTGGATGGTGAACGAGCCCGAGGTGTTTGAATAGTCGAGCGAAATGTTTTTAAAAAACGCCGCGCCGCTGCCGTGCGTGTGGGCACCCACGGCGAGCGCCAGCTTCGCCAGTACCCAGGGGTTGACGTTTAGGAAAAACGGCACCGGTCCTAGGGTAAACTGCTCGGTCCAATTGAGGTCGGTTCTTACCTGGAAGAGGGCCTTAATATTGCCGTATGCGGGGTCGTTGTTGTTACCCCAGGTTTTGCCCACCCAATCGTAGGCGAGCGAGCCGTACAGCTGTGTGGCGATATCCATCGTGAACAGCGGCGTGCAATGGTGGCGAAGGAGCTTGGTGTTTCTTGGATCGGTGCCCGAACCGGCACTCATCCTCTTGTACTGATTCCACTTCCCCTCCATCTCGTCGAGGTAGCGGTTTGCCTGCTTGGCGCCCGACTCGCGCGGCGATTTCTTCCAGTATTCCGGATCAGGGTTGCCCGAATCGTTCATATAGCTGGCTGGTTTGTATCCTCCGCCAAACAGCACGTATCCAGCAAACGAGAAATCGAAGAGGATCGGAAATGTGGGCATCCAGCACGTGAACTTATTGCCGCCGATGCCAGGAAACGCCGCGGGAAAATCAAACGGAGTGATCTCTTGGTCCATGGTAGTGGGGACGATAGTGGTCGAGCCCGATTCTGCCTTTGCGGCCGGCGCGGTGACAACGGCCATGGGGGAGGAGAGTGTATAGGTCTTGCCCTGGTAGTCGAGGACAAAGCGCAACTTGCATCCTTCTTCCAGAAGGCTCGACGCTGCATCGAGGAACTTGTCTTCGAGCGTGAACGTCGCCAGATTATCCGCGCCCGATGCGCTGGCCTTGACTTGGCCAATCTGCGTGACGGTTTCGGGTGAGCTGCTCGTGGCGGGCATTACCTTGTTGATGCGCAGCGTTGCCTGTCCACCCTGCGGCAGATGTGCCTGCACGGTAAAGGCGTGCGTGTCGGGTTGTTCGTTTGCCGTGTCGTCCTTCGGCAATGTCATGAACGTAGCGTCGGCGTACTGGATGTCCCATTCGTCGAATGTGAGCTGGCGGAAGTACGGCTCGCCGTCGGAAAGCGGACGCGTGGGCGCGGTTATGGCGGTGCCGCCCTGGATACGCGCAAGGGGAATCTCGACATCGCGGTAGCCCGCCATGCTAATGGAGATGCCGCCGTTAAAGTCGTATGCGTCGAGGAGCGTTGCCTCGTCTACGTAACCTTCCGAAAGAGGGGCGACCTCAAAGATGGCCGTGCCTTCTTCATCGGTCGTGGCGGAGAGCTGCTTGCCTGCGGCATAGCGCGATGTGAGCGTGACCTGGGCACCTGCGATGGGCGTATTCTTGTTGGCGACGTCGACCACGACCACACCAAACATGGTGCGCGAGAGAACGAGCACCTTGAAGGGGTCTTCTTCGTCGGCATAGGCCGCGGTGGGCGCGAACGGCAGCAGGAAGGCATTTTCGCTTCCCGGCACGCGAGGCAACATAATGCTCGCTAGCGAGGACGCTCCAGCAACAAGTAACGAACGGCGATCAAGCATCTTGGGCTCCCATCCCGCAAATATCGGTGGAAATAATCCAATTTTGCGAGAAGACGCTTCGTGGCGGTAGTGCCGTTCAAGGGTCAAAATGTCCAAATTGATCGAGCGAAGCGTCGGGTTCCGGAACGTGTTCGATGCACTTGGCAGCCCGGTCGCTAACGCAACATATGCGCGACCAGCTCCGCGCGTGTGCCGATGCCAAGCTTTGCGTATACGCCGGATAGGCGGTTTTTAACGGTGCCCGGCGATACTCCCATATGACGAGCGATTTCGGCGTTGGTCCATCCGCGGCAGGCGAGCATGGCCATGGTGAACTCTGTGGTCGTCAGGTCGTCAGCCACGTCCTCGCCCGAATCGGGGTTGTGGATGCGCCGCCAGCCGTAGCTGAAGCGGTACGTGATCTCGATGATGCGCGCGAAATCGTCGGGGTATTGTGATTTTAAGCATGCCTCGATAAGCCCCTGTAAAAGGCCATGGTGCTCGCCGATGAGCTCGATAAGGCCGTCGGGGCGCGCAATGTCCCAAGCGGCTCCGAAGTGTGCCTTTGCGGCGTCGACGTCCTTGAGGCTCATGCATGCCATGGAGGCTGCCAGGTGCAGGAACAGTTCCGAGATCGGATAGCTTCCCTGTTTCATGATCAGGGCGTTTTCCGCCATGCCCAGACTGCGGCCATATTCGCCGCGCAGGTACAGGGCATGCGCCATCACGTAGCTGGCGAACAGGCGCAGGCCTTCGGGCAGATGCGCCGCAAGCGGATAAAACTCTTCGGCAGAATACGGGGAAGACAAGTGCAGCAGGACGCTTGCGGCCGAGGCGAACAGGATATGCGTGGCGTGGACGGCGGGTGATTCCTCGTCAGTTGGCGTATCAAGGATGCCCGCAAGACAACGGCGGGCGTCGGCGATACGGTTGAGCGACAGACTGGCGTATCCGCAGATAAAGCATGCGGAATAGCGCAGCGCGGAATCGGTGGCGTCAAGATAGGGACGCGCCGTCTTGGCAGCGAGGGCGGCCTGTCCGCGAAAGTACAGCGCTTCTGCCGTGGCGATGGTGCGTGAATCGGGGTCGGGAATGCCTGCAACCGCAGCGTCAATCTGCCCCGGCACAAAGGCAGTGCACATCAACGGCATGGGAATGCGCGGGTAGCCATCGCAGTCCATCTTCCATCTCCCATCAGGTGGCAACAATGCAGCAATTGTACCTCTGTTGCTCGGGACTGGAATTTGTGGGTATCGCCTACGATTATGCCGAACGTATAAAGGAAGACTAGCGGCTCTCTTGAACCCGAGGTCGAAGAGGGCGTTGCACAAGGCATATGGGGCCGAGCGGAAGTGGATCAAAAGAGCGTTACTTGACGTTTCATGCATAATGCCAACCGCCCCGCGACATCACGTTCGCAGCGCGCAGGGGCCGGAGAATCTTCGCGATGAGAGTTGACGTCTAATACCTTGCATCGTATAGTGTGTATAGCATAGTATATGACGAGAGGAGGTGTGCGGATGGAGGCACAGATGAAGCGCGGCTTCCTGGAGGCCTGCGTGCTCGCGGCCGTCTCCGGCGAGGAGTCCTACGGCTACCAGATCGTGAAGGACGTACCGGCGAGCATGGGGCTCACGGAGTCGACGCTCTACCCGCTGCTCAAGCGCCTGGAGAAGGCCGGGTGCATCACGGCGCGTTCCGCCGAGCACAACGGGCGGCTGCGCCGGTACTACCGCATCACGGACGACGGGCGAGCACGCATCGAGGAGTTCCTGGCCGAGTGGCCGTCCGTACGGGAGATTTACGCATACGTTGAGGGGGCGCACCATGACGCGCGATGAGTTTCTGGGCCGGTTGGGCGAGCTGCTCGCCTGCCTGCCGGCCGAGCAGGTGGAGGAGACCAAGGCGTTCTATGCGGAGGCCATCGCCGACCGCATGGAGGACGGTATGAGCGAGGAGGAGGCCGTGGCCGCCATGGGCACGCCCGGCGAGGTGGCGGAGGCCACGCT
>CABQAK010000045.1 GCA_902462065.1 uncultured Collinsella sp. | reverse complement strand
CCGTCAGCGAAACTGAAGAAGGGGGAGGCCTCGCGGCCTCCCCCTTTTTTGCGTTTACGGGCTTTTGTCTCACATAGTAGCTGTGTTTTATAACCCTCGTTTGTCGCATCTTCTGTGAACGGGCTACAATAACTTAGTCTGTGCGATATGGAGGTGAACATGGCTGAAGCTGGTATCGGCGTTGATATCGTCGAGATTTCCCGTATGAAATCAATTCTTGAAAAGATGCCGTCGTTTGCTCGGCGTGTGTTTACCGAAGAAGAGCGTGCGTATTGTGATGCATCATCGCGTCCCGCTGCTCACTATGCCAGCCGCTTTGCTTCGCGTGAGGCGGTACTTAAAGCTCTCGGCACGGGTTTTAGTCAAGGCGTTGGTCGCAAGGATGTTTCGGTTACGCGTGATAAACTCGGCAAACCGAAGGCGCTGCTTTCGGGCCGTGCTCTCGAGATCGCTCAAGAGCTGGGTGTTGTTGAGGTCGCTCTTTCTATTACGCTTACGGGAGACTTGGCCGTTGCGAATGCCATCGCGATTACCGAAGATGCTCGACCTAAGCCAAAAGATGAAAAGCTGAGCACCAAGAAACGCGTTGCGCAGACATTTAGAGAGGCTCGCTCTGTTTTAGATGAGCTTGAGCAGCTGCAGAATTCAGCATTGACGGAGCACCTGGGCGATGCTTCGCAAGATACGCTAGGAGCATAGATGAAACCGGTTTTGAGTACCGAAGAAGTCGTTCGTCTCGAGGATATCATCGAACGCGAAGGGACTTCGAAGGCCGAGCTTATGGAGCTAGCGGGTGAGTTTGCCGCCAACGAGGTCTTGAAGCTCAATCCCGATCGGGTTCTCGTTCTGGTCGGTTTTGGTAATAATGGCGGCGACGGTTGGGTTGCCGCCGATATCTTGAGCCATAAGGGTGTGGACGTGGATATCGTTTCTCCGGTTGAGCCGGATGAGATTCCTGCTGCTCTGGCACGTCATGTTGCTCGTCGTACCGCCGGCCGCGATGTGCACGTTTGCGTCGGCCCCTCGCGTGACGAACTCGAGGTTTTGATCGATAAGGCCGATGTTGTTGTCGATGCCATTTTTGGTACCGGGTTCCACGGGAATCTGCGTGCGCCGTTCTCTATCTGGATTCCTACGGTCAATGAATGCGCCGATTGTGTCGTATCCATTGATGTCCCCTCGGGCCTGAATGCCGAGACGGGCGTTGTTGATGACGACTGCATTCGTGCTGAGCATACGGTGACGATGATTGCGCCCAAAATTGGTCTGTATAGCGCTGATGGCCCTGAGTATGCTGGCGATTTGATCTGCGGCAATCTTTACGATCGTCTTGACGAGGTCATCGATGATGTCGACCACGCCGCCGAGATTGTCGAGCCCGGTGACTTGGTTGATTACTTTGCTCCGCTACCTACGAATATCGATAAGTATTCCCGTGGCTCTGTGCTTATTGTCGCCGGATCTGCGCAATATCCTGGTGCTGCCATTATGGCGGCCAAGTCTGCAGCTCGCGCGGGTGCTGGTTACGTGGCAGTCGCGGCTCCTGACGCCTGCGCCAATCTTATTCGCATGGCACTTCCTTCGATTCCCGTCTTTGCTATTCCGTCTGATTCCCGCGGCTCCTTTGGCGCCGCTGCGCGCATGACGGTGTGCGAGATTGCAAAGAAGTACAGCTGCGTACTGTGCGGTCCCGGTATGACGACATCTGCCGGCGCTATGCAGGTGGTTTCGGGCTTGCTCGAGCTTGATGTGCCGCTTATCTTGGACGCCGATGCACTCAACTGCCTTGCTAAGATTGCCATTGACGGTATTGATAGTAATCCCGAGATGTATCGTCGCGAGCAGCCGTTGGTTATGACGCCGCACTATCGTGAGCTTTCGCGTCTGGTTGCCGGTGACGAGGTGAACGACCTTGGTACCGCGATTGCGGCCGCGCAGAAGGTTGTCTGGGCTGCAGGCTCCGACAATCTGGTGGTCATTGCCAAGGGGCCGACGACGGCTATCTGTGGCGTTGAGCGTGTGCTGCTGCCGCTCTCGGGTCCGGCTTCTCTGGCAACTGCCGGTTCGGGTGATGTTCTCGCGGGTATTTTGGCCGGCACGCTTGCCACCATGCGCGACGAGATGGATCGTTGGGAGTTGCTGTATTCGTACGCCGTCGCACTTCACAGCTACGCCGGTTTTGCCGCGGCGACGGAGTATGGTGAGAAGAGCGTTATCGCGACCGATCTTATTGACTTGATCGGTCCTGCCATGGAACTGGCGGCAAAGGATGCGCTCGAAGATCTGGGAATCATGGACGAAGGGTCGGATGACTAATCATGAATAAAGCCGATTTGACGCGCTGGTCCTGGGTTGAGATCGACCGCGGGGCGCTCCGTCGCAACACGAGGGCCTATAAGAACTTGTTGAATCCACGTCAGCGCCTGTGCTGCGTGGTCAAGGCTGATGCTTATGGCCATGGAGCTGTTGAGTGCGCCAAGATCATGTATTCGGCCGGTGCCGATATGTTTGCCGTGGCGACGGTTAACGAGGGCGTTGAGCTCCGACAGGGCGGGATTACGAAACCCATTCTCATCCTAAGCGAGCCGCCTATCGAGGCCATTCCGACGTTGCTCGAGTTTGATATCATGCCCTCGGTCTATACGTCTGACTTTGCTCTTGCGTATGGCGAATGTGCCGTCGCGGCGGGCAAGGTGGGCAAGTATCATCTCGCCATCGAGACGGGCATGAACCGCATCGGCGTACATTACACGCAGGTGCTCGACTTTGTCCGCGGTATTAATTTCCATCGCGGTATTCAGTGCGACGGCGTATTTACGCACTTCGCCACGGCCGATGAACCTTCGGGCTGGGACTACAAGCTGCAGTGTCAGCGCTTTACCGAGGCCGTTCAGGCCATTAAGGATGCGGGTTTTGAGTGCGGTATCGTGCACTGCGCCAACACGCCGTCTTCGATGCTCGACCCCTCGATGCATTTTGATATGATTCGCGCCGGCGTTGGCTTGTATGGCATGCAGCCGTGCGAGCTGAGTGGCCGCGTGATGCAGCTTGATCCCGTTATGAGCGTCCATGCGCGCGTGACGCGCGTGGCGCACCCTGCGATGGGTGAGGGCGTGGGCTACGGTTTTACCTACCGCGTACCGCGTACACGCGTTCAGATCTGCACGCTGCCGATCGGTTATGCCGACGGCCTATCGCGTACGCTTTCCAATCGTATGGATGTGCTGTATCGCGGCGAGCGTGTGCATCAGGTTGGCAATATCTGCATGGACCAGTTTATGGTCGCCATTCAGTCCAACCCGGCACACGAGATTCCCGAGGCCGAACATGGTGATGAGATGATTATTATCGGCCGCGATGGCGATGCCGAGATCACTATGGACGAGATGGCCCGACTGCGCGGAACGATTAACTACGAGGTCGCCTGCGGCTTTGGCATGCGTCTCGACAAGGTCTACGTGTAGGAGCCGCTATGGGCGTCATGCACATCCCCGGCCATACCCATCAGGCACCACGTGAGGTCGCACTCGAGGAAATTGAGGCCGTTCTGGGCGATTGTCACCTCTGCCAGCTCTACCAGTCGCGTCACAATATCGTGTTTGGCGTGGGAAACCCCCGCGCTCGCGTGATGTTTATTGGCGAGGCGCCGGGCCGCAATGAGGATTTGCAGGGCGAGCCCTTTGTGGGGGCGGCAGGCGAGGACCTCAACGGCATTTTGTCGCTGGCGGGGCTCAAACGCGAAGACGTCTACATTGCCAACGTGCTTAAGTGCCGCCCGCCGGGAAACCGCAATCCGCGTCCCGAGGAAGTGCTGGCTTGCTCGCCGTTTTTGCGTGAGCAGATTCGAAGCATCTGGCCTGATATTATCGTGACGCTCGGCAACCCCGCGACGCACTTTGTGCTTAAGACCGAGATTGGCATTACTAAGCTGCGCGGCAGGTTTCACCAGATGGGGCATTTTGTAGTAATGCCCACTTTCCATCCGGCAGCAGCGCTACGCAATCCGGCGTGGCAGGAGCTGCTGGAGGAAGACTTTAAGATGCTGGGCGACTATCTGGAGCGACATCCCGCACCAGAGGACGCCTCGGAATAATAAGGAGCATATATGTCCCTGGAGCGCCTGGGGGTAGGTACTTACAAAACGACTTGCGCTGCCGATACGGAGTACTTTGGCGAGCTAATTGCACCGTGCCTTGAGGACGGCGATGTGCTCATCCTGACCGGTGGCCTGGGAGTGGGCAAAACTCACTTTACCAAGGGCGTCTCGCGCGGGCTGGGCGATGGGCATATGGTTACGAGCCCTACGTTTGCACTCATGGCCGTTCACGATCAAGGTCGTATTCCGCTGTTTCACTTTGATCTATACCGCCTGGAGCATGCCTACGAGCTCGAGGATACGGGCATTTTCGATGTGCTGGGCTATGAGGGTGCTTGCCTGCTGGAATGGGGCGAACAATTCCAGGACGAGCTGACGGATGAGTATCTTTCGGTGACGCTCAAACGTGATGAGGGCGACAGCGATGTGCGAACGATAACGCTTGAGGCGCACGGTGACCGCGCAATGGAGCTTTCCCATTTGATTGATAAGGCTGTACAAGATGAGCTTGCATAACGACAACGCGCTGGTGGTGGCGCTCGATACCTCGACCGACATGCTTGCCTGCGCGGCAAGCTGGATTGATGGACAGACGGGCGAGACGAAGCTCGTGAGTGGCGACCACATGTGTCGCCGTCACGCCAACGTTGAGCTCGTGAATACCGTTGATGGCGTGCTGGCTCAAGCCGGTCTGGATCGCAGCGATGTTGGTTGCTATGTGGTCGGCCGCGGCCCGGGGTCCTTTACGGGTGTGCGCATCGGCATCTCCACTGCCAAGGGCCTCGCGCGCGGTGCCAATGTTCCGCTGCTGGGCGTGTCGACGCTCGACGCTTGCGCTTGGACGGCGTGGAAGGCTGGCGTGCGCGGCAAGCTTGGTATCTTGGCCGATGCTATGCGCGGTGAGGTATATCCGGCGCTGTATATGCTGGTCGATGAGGGTCCCGAGCGTCAATTTGAGCGCGAACACGTGGTCAAGGCCGCCGTGGCGCTCGATGAGTGGCGCCGAGCAGCGGACTGGGACCAGGTTCAGCTGACCGGTGACGGTCTCGTGCGCTATGGCAAGCTGCTGGGTGAGGACGAGACCGCCCGCTGCGTGGAGTGCGACCTGTGGTGGCCTTCGGGCGAGGGCTTGCTGCTCGCGCACGCTGCGGGTGACGGCGATCCGGCCCGCGTCCTGCCGATTTACACACGCCTTTCGGATGCCGAGGAAAACGAGCGCAAGCGTCTTGGTCTTGCCGAGAGTGCGCAGAGCGAAATTACGGGCGTTGCCGATGAGCTCGCCGGTCGTCATCTGCAGTTCCGTCCCATGGGCGCGGCGGATGCCGAGGGCGCGAGCGCGCTGGAGGCTGCCTGCTTTGAAGGTGCCGGACACGAGGCGTGGACGCCGGGCATGTTCCTGTCCGAACTGGGCGAGGACGTCGCTGCGCCGCGTAGTTGGTGGGTAGCACACGACGACGGCAAGCTGCTGGGCCTTGCCGGCGGTATGGTCGTGGACGGTGATGTGCAGATTCTGGATGTCGCCGTCGACCCGGCACATCGCCGTGAGGGCATTGCCCGCAAGCTGCTGTCGCATGTGAGCTATGATGCCCAGATGCTCGGCTGCACCACGGCTTCGCTCGAGGTCGAGGACGGCAACGAGGGAGCGATCGCGCTTTATAACGCTCTGGGCTTTACCGAGGCAGGATGGCGCCGCGGCTACTATGGTGCCGGCAAGGATGCCATCGTCATGACGGCTCCGCTGCCCCTCGTGCTTCCGGTCGACAATGCTTCGCCCGAGCCGACGGCGGCAGAGCAGCGCGTATGGCCGCTGCCTGCGCCCGGGCGCTCCGAGGGGGAGCGTGCCGAAATTGAGCGCCGCCGCCTAGTGCTCGCTATCGAGAGTTCCTGCGACGAGACGGCCGTGGCGATTATCGATGCGGATGGCAATATGCTGGCTAACCAGGTGTCGACGCAGATTGATTTCCATGCCCGTTTTGGCGGCGTGGTGCCCGAAATCGCCTCGCGCAAGCACGTTGAGGTGATTGTGGGTGTCGTGGATGCGGCGCTCGAGGATGCCGCAGCATCGCTGGGCCTTACGGGCGGAGCCATTGCCCCCAGCGAGCTTGCCGCCGTGGGCGTGACACAGGGTCCGGGCCTGGTGGGCGCGCTCGTGGTTGGCGTCGCCTTCGCCAAGGGCTTTGCCTACGCTGCCGGCAAGCCGCTCGTATGCGTCAACCATCTGGAGGGGCACCTGTTTGCCAACTTGCTGGCGCAGCCCGACCTCAAGCCGCCGTTCATCTTCACGCTTGTCTCGGGCGGGCACACCATGCTCGTGCACGTGAAGGCATGGGGCGACTACGAGGTGCTTGGTGAGACACTCGACGATGCTGTGGGCGAGGCCTTCGACAAGGTAGCCAAGGCGTTGGGTCTGGGCTATCCCGGTGGCCCCATCATCTCCAAGCTGGCCGAGACGGGCAATCCCCGCGCGATCGATTTCCCCCGTGCGCTTAACAGCAGGGGAGACTATCGTTTCTCGCTTTCGGGTCTTAAAACGGCCGTGACGCTCTACATTGAACAGGAGACCAAGGCCGGGCGCACGATTCACCTGCCCGATCTGGCAGCTTCGTTTGAGGCAGCCGTCTTTGACGTGCAGTACAAGAAGGCCAAAAACGCACTGCACGCTACCGGATGCAAGGAATACTGCATCGGTGGCGGCGTCTCGGCCAACCCGCATCTGCGCGAGATGATGATCAAGAAGCTTGGACGTCAGGGGATTCGCGTAACGGTGCCGCCCTTGTCTGCCTGTACCGATAACGCAGCCATGATCGCGGAGGTCGCTCGCCGTAAATTCGACCGAGGTGAAATCTCGCCGTTCGACGTCGACGCCGATCCGAACATGACGCTGTAGCTGGTACGGCGCGGTCCCCGGACGGAGGGGCCGGATATAAGGTTTCCTGCTCTACAGTCCTGCGCAAGACGAAGGCCACATTAAGTGGCCTTCTTTGCGTGCGGAACTCGCGATAAACCTTATATCCGGCCCCTCCGCCCGGCTCCCGCGGCTCTCAGGGGCATCTCTCATGCAAAAACTGTCGTGGGGTAAAGTCCGAGGTCAGTGGCGTTTTATACCGAGAAATTCAAAAAAGTTGAAAATTCATTACATATTTGCGTTGACTTTAGGTAACTAAAGTTTCATACTCCTTTTCAACCACTGGGGGATGTGAACATGCACGGATCGTTCACATCATGATTGAAGAGGATTTCTTAGACATGTTCACGCATCAGCTAAACATTATCAGCGTAGCAATTATCTGATGCGGGTTAGCACATACAGCTAGCCCGTACGATAACGGGCGGCTGATGAAGATGAGGGCCGTCGAGCGCAACCGACGGCCCTCATTTTTTATGTCTGAGTAGTTCTTTTTAGAGGAGGAAATGTAATGAACGGAGTTTTGCTCATGGTTGTGGCTGCGGCGGTGCTCGCCTGCGGCTATCTGGGCTACGGTCGCTGGCTGGCCAACAAGTGGGGCGTTGACAAAGAGGCCCTCACGCCGGCCAAGCGCATGAAGGACGGCAAGAGCTTCTCGCCCGTCTCCGCCTTCACCGCGTTCTCGCACCAGTTCAGCTCGATCTGCGGTGCCGGCCCTGTCACGGGTACGATCGTCGCCATGGCCTTTGGCTGGCTGCCCGTCGTGCTCTGGGTCCTCGTCGGTGGCATCTTCTTTGGCGCCGTCCACGACTTTGGTGCCCTGTACGCCTCGATGAAGAACAACGGCAAGTCGCTCGCTCAGCTCATCGAGAAGTACATCGGCAAGACCGGCCGTCGCCTGTTCCTGCTGTTCTGCTGGCTGTTCTGCATCATCGTCATCGCTGCCTTCACCGACATGGTCTGCAAGACGTTCATGTTCACCCCGGCCGTTGACGCTTCTGGCGCTGCTACCGGTGCCATCGACTTCACCAAGTCCTATGCCGCCGGCTGCGCTGGCACCATCTCCATCCTGTTCACCTTCGTCGCCATGGCCTTTGGTTGGGCCCAGAAGAAGTTCAACCTCACCGGCGCTGCCGAGTTCGTCACCGGCGTGGTGCTCATGGTTCTCATGTTCGCCGTTGGTATGCAGTTCCCGGTTTATCTGACCAAGTTCCAGTGGTTCGCTGTCGTCATGGTCTACCTGGTCTTCGCTGGCGCTATGCCCATCCAGATGCTCAAGACCCCGCGCGACTACCTCACTTCCATCATGATGATCGTCATGATCGCCTGCGCTGTCCTCGGCATCGTTGTCCTGGGTGTTCACGGCCAGGCTACGATGACCGCTCCGGTCTTCACTGGCTTCTCTGGTGCCTCCGGCATGATGTTCCCGGTCCTGTTCGTCTCCGTCGCTTGCGGTGCTCTCTCCGGTTTCCACAGCCTCGTTTCTTCCGGCACCTCTTCTAAGCAGGTCGAGAAGGAGCAGGACGCCGTCAAGGTCGGTTACGGCGCCATGATCGTCGAGTCCTTCGTCGGCATCCTTGCCATCATCGTCGCCGGCATCATGTTCTCCGACATGAACACCGCCGGTACCGGCGCCCTCAACGCCGGTGTCGCTTCCACCCCGTTCCAGATCTTCGCCGCTGGCATCTCCCGCGGTATGCAGGCCTTCGGTGTTGACGGCACGCTCGCTACCGTCTTTATGACCATGAACGTCTCCGCTCTGGCCCTGACCTCGCTCGACGCCGTCGCCCGCATCGCCCGCACTTCGTTCTCCGAGTTCTTTGCCCAGACCAACGACGCTCTGGCCATCGAGTCCAAGGCCGGCTACATGAAGGTCCTCGGCAACCCCTGGTTCGCCACGGTCGTCACCCTGCTTCCCGGTCTCGCCCTCGCTTTTGGTGGCTATGCCAACATCTGGCCGCTCTTTGGTGCTTCCAACCAGCTGCTCGGCGGCATGACCATGATCACCCTCGCCGTGTTCTGCAAGTGCACCGGCCGCAAGGGCTGGATGCTCTACGTGCCCGTCGTCTTCCTGCTCTGCTGCACCTTCACCTCGCTGGTCCAGAGCGCCATGGGCTGCATGGCCGCTGTCCAGGCTTACGGCTTCTTCGGCACCATCCCGGCTACCGCCACCACGGCCGCCGTCTCCGTCGCCGCCACCAAGGGCCTGCAGCTCGTCTTTGCCGTCCTGCTGATGGTCCTGGGCCTCATCGTTGCCGTGAACTGCCTCAAGGAGTTCTTCGGCAAGGAGGCCGGTTCCATGCCCGACGAGGAGCCTGAGTGGTCCGAGATGGGCAAGGCCGAGTATGGCCGCGCTGCTGCCGCTGAGGCTCCTGCCGACGCCGAGGCCGCCAAGGCTTAGTCGACCTGACGAGTTGGACGTCACATCTATATGACTCGGAAAGACCGGGTCCGCGACTTCGCGGGCTCGGTCTTTATTCATGCAAAAGCGGGTGACGCTCGAGTGTTCTCGCAGATGTTTTGCGTGGATAAGGGCGCGCGTTGTACCATATAGACGTATATGTGTACATATGAAAGGGGCCCCGTGGCCAAGACGGTATATTCCGATAACCAAAATAATGTCGATGCCCTGGCTGAGCGTCTGAGCAGCCAGACGTCGCTTTCTGCCGAGCGTGCCAAGCTGGTTGCCTACGACCTGCTCTGCCGCAAGGCGCTCAAGATTAAGTCGAGTGCGCTGGCGCAAATTTTCCGTTCCGTCGATAAGGAATGTGACACCAAGGCGATGCGCGATGAGCTTATCGCGGCAAATATCGTGACCAAGATCGAGGGTAGCGGCATTAGCGGGCGCCCGGCGTTCTATACCATCAATGCCGAGATCCGCGATGCCCAGGAGCAGCCTGCCGAGTCCGTCGAGGATTTTGTCGTCGAGGATTCCGCTGACGTGCCTGCTGTGGAAGAAACTGCTCCGCGTGAGCATGTCGATACCGATGAGTTGCTCGATGAGAACGTCGTGCGTGCCTTTACGGCCAAGGCAGGACGCGGCGGTTTTGGTGGGGGTGGCAAGCGCGATGCGCAGCGCCGCGCCCAGCAGGAGCGCTTCCGTCGCGCCGTCGCTCAAAAGGATGGGGCCGTTACCGAGGTTGTCGAGAACGAGCCCGTCTCCGAGCCGCAGGAGTCTGTGAAAGAGCAAAAGTCCGCTGAGCCTCAGGAACCCAAGCGTCGCCGCGGTGCGCATTTTAGGGCCGAGCAGCAGGATGTTGTGCGCGAGGCCGAAGAGACTGCCGAAGTTGCGGACGATTCTGAGAAGCCGGCCAAGAAGGCCTCAGACTCGTGTCGTCCCGGTCGCGGCTTTGCAGGTCGCGCGTACCCCGTAAAGCGCCAGGAGAAGGTTAATCAGGCTCCGGAGGTGCGGGCCGAGAAGGCCGTGAAGCCTGCCGAGTCGGAAGTTCGTGAACAGAAGCCTGTTGATGAGCAGACTGCGTCCGATACGGAGACCCAGGGCCAGCAACCTGCGGTTGAACAGACGGGGGAGGGTACTTCGAGCAAGCCTCGCCGCCGTCGCCATCGTGGGGGCCGCAGTTCCCATGCCGAGACTGCGGCCGAGAAGACCACGCCGCAGGACGAGGATGCGAAGGTCGAGGTTTCTTCGGGGCAGCCTAAGCGCCAGCCAGCGAAGGAGAGTAAGTCCGATCGTCCGCAGAAGCAGGCGCCTATGCCGAAGCGCGAGCGCAATTCCCAAGGCGATTCTAAGCGCAAGTCTCAGAAGAAGCCGGAGTCTACCGCAGCAGATACCGCTGCCCAGCAGCCCAAGTCGGCAGTCCACGGCGAGGTCTCGGCGTTTGCCCTTGCCCGCGTTTTAGGCAGGCAGCTGCTCAAAGTTGTCCCTACGCCTACGGCGCTCTCTAAGATCAAGGAGCAGCAGACACAGATCGTAAAGGTCGAGGGCAAGGACGGCAAAAAGGCTCCGCAGCGCACTCAGCACAACGAGATGTCCAACCGCAAGATTGCCGAGGAAATCGCAATCATCCAGGCTTGGATCGAGCAGAACCGAGGTGCCGATACGCCGGTTGCCTCGCGCCGCCAGCGTGCCTACCAGATCTTTAACGACGAGAAGGCTTTTGACGGCAAGCACGGTGAGCGCCTGATCAGACGTATGACCGAAAAGGGCATCAGCATGCAGGCGATCAAGGTCGCCCCCAATCGCCCCGTGCACTTTACGGGCTTCTTTACGCTGGGTGCCGACAAGCCGTTCATTATGGTCGAGAACCTGGATACCTACGACGAGATCGTCAAACTCCTGCGCGGACGCAAACATGCCAAGCTCTTTGGTACCAAGGTGGGCGGCGTGATTTTTGGCGGCGGCTGCAAGGCGAGCGTCTCGCACGCACTGGATGATTATCTGGCTGAGATTGGTTATCGCTTTAACTACGTCTACTACGTGGGCGATATCGATCGCGAGGGCGCGCGCATCGTCGAGCAGGCTCGCAATGCCAATGTGGTTGAGATTCGCCTGCATGCCGGCATGTACCGCGCCATGCTCGCCGAGCATAAGCGTCGCGTGAAGGCCGGCGGCGAGTGCGAGCCCGCGGCTGCCAACCAGGGCGTGCCGCAGAACCTGGCAGCGACGATCAAGGATCTGCCCATGGTTACGCGCGTGCAGTTCCGCAACGTGCTACGTGAAGGCGGGCGCATTCCGCAGGAGATTCTGATGACCGCAGACTATCGGGATGGCGACTCGGGAAGCTTCGACCGCATGCTGAACAACTAAAATTCCGCCGTTCTACCGAACGGCGGACTTCTTGACGCTGCGAGGGGCCCTGGCACGGCAATCTGACGTTCAACTTCGGCGGCGCGACCAGAAGGTCAGCGCCGCCTTGTTTCACGTCACCTTGCCATACCAGGGCCCCTCTCGCTGTCACGTCCAAAACATCGAGGTTAAGTGGCCTCCTGTTCGTGCGGAACTCGCGATAAACCTAAGCCGGTGTCCCCGCTCTCCCGGGGCCTGTGGTTACTTGGTTGTTGCATGCGGCTCGCTTTTCGGAACAGGGCTGATAATTCTAGATGCAAGGCGCTCTTGGTCGTTATGGGCCTGGGGCGTCTGTCTTATATAGGTAGATTCCTTGCGGGTTCGAATCCCTCCGCTTGCTCACAAGAAAAGCCTCCCGATCGGCTATGCGTTCGAGAGGCTTGTTTCTTTGGCTGGGACGGAGGGATTCGAACCCCCAACAGCCGGCACCAAAAACCGGAGTTCTACCGTTGAACTACGTCCCAATGTGTGGTGTTGCCCAAAAGCAACTCGTTTAGTTTACCTAATCTGCGAGGGCATCGCAAACGCCATCGAGCAGGCGTACGGCGAGTGTCTGCGCGTCGCTGGCCGTGAAGGTGCCGTTGTAGCGCGTCATGCCCGTGAGCTCAATGCGAATGCGTGCCGGCTTCTGCTGCGCGGCAACATTGGCAGTACGGATGCGCTGGGCCAGGTTGTGGCACTCGGCGAGGGCAATCGTGGCGCGCGGTGCGGCGTCGGCGGGCAGCTCGTCGCTTGCGATCTCGAGCACCAGGTCAACGTCGGTTGGGACCTCGGAGTCGCAGAGCATCATGCCGCTGTTGTCGGTCGTTGCCGTGGCGATATTCCACATGCGCGACGCAACGCTGCGTGCGATGGGGTCCTCGCCGATAACGGCAATCTGGAAACGCTCGAGCACGTTGGCGGCGCGAGCAAAACCGATGCGGGACTCGGCTTCGGTGACCGAGGGCTTGCCCTCCCACACATGGTGCAGGCGGTTGATGTAGGCGTAGGTGTCCTGGAAGGCCATGCCGTCGGCAAACAGGCCGACATTTTCCTGGAACTGCTGCAGGGCGGCCTCGGTATGCGGACCAAAGTAGCCGTCGTCTTCACCACAGGCAAAGCCCAAAACGTTGAGAGCGCGCTGCAGGGCCTGCACATCGGCGCCATGGAAATTGGGCATGCGCAGATAGAGAGTGCGATCGCCCAGCTTATACGAAGCGTCTACAAGGGCGCTCCAGCAGGGGATATCGACGGCATGACCGGCAGCAAGGCCGCTGTCGAGCCTGAAGGTGCTGACGGCCTGCTCAGTGGTGGCTCCAAAGTACTTGTCGGTGACTTCGGCGGCATCAATCGTGTAGCCGAGCTGCAGGAGACGAGACTGCACGTCCTCGACGGCTGCTCCTTGCATGCCCGTTGTAATAGGTTCCATGAACGAACCCCTTTCGGCGTACCATTCGTACTATTTGAGCGTGTGTCGGATAGACAACGCAAAGGGATGCATAAACATGCACTCAACAGTGTAGCAAGTTGTGCCTAAATACGCTGCTGACAGGTTTTATAACCCCCGTTAGTTAAGGCGCTCCACAAAGAAATCTGCCATGGAGAGGAACAGCTCGCGTGCGTGCGGATCAAGCTCAACGTTCTCGATGGCCGCTTTGGCCTTAGCGGTCAGGTCGAGCGCGTAAGTGTGGGCATAATCGATGGAGCCGGTCTCTTGGAAGATATCCACGGCGCGTGCGAGCTGCGCGGGATCATCGGTACCCGAGGAAAGAAGCTCCTCGACCTCGTCGTGGTGGCGCTCATCAGAGAGGGCGTGAACGGCGACAAGCGTGCGCTTGCCCTCGGTGATGTCGGTGCGGAAGTCCTTGTTGGCGGCTTCCTTAGTGCCGACAAGGTTGAGCAGGTCGTCCTGAATCTGAAAGGCAAGGCCCGTGTGCAGGCCAAAGGCGCGCAGCGCTTCGATTTGCTCATCACTGCCGCCGCCGATAATGGCTCCGGCGGCAAGCGGCGTGGCTCCGCTGTAAAACGCGGTCTTGTGCGTCGCCATGTCCAGGTAGTCATCAACCGAGATATCAAAGCGCCCGTCACGGACCCAACCCAGGTCGAGCGCTTGACCCTCGATGGTGCGGACGATCATCTCGGTAAGCTCGTGGAGCACGCGCAGCTTCACGTCGGACTCCAGCGTGGGGTCGTCGAGAACCGTCTTGGTGACCATGGTGAGCGCCAGGTCGCCACAATTGATGGCAAGGCCCGTGCCCTCGGTAAGGTGCATGCAGGGCTTGCCTCGACGAAGCTGTCCGTTGTCGGCGATGTCGTCGTGGATCAGCGCGCCCGACTGGAAGTGCTCGATGGCTGCCGCGGCGCTGCGGGCGCTCTCAAAGCTACCGCCCACTGCGGTTGCGGCGAGCATACAGATAAGCGGGCGGTGGCGCTTGCCGGCGTTGGCCGTAAAAGCCGAGAGCGGCGCGTACAGGTAGCGCTCGATATCGGCAGAGGTCGCCTGTCCGTCAAAGAACGTGGCCAGATAGTCGTTAATCTGGTCAAAGTGCTGGGCTAAAAAGCTGGTAAACGGACTGGACACGGGTTCTCGCATTCTTTCTTGGGTTACATCGTTGCGGTGTGCAGATACCATATTGCCACATTGGAGTTGCCGGCGCGTCTGTTTTGGCGATTTGGAGAAACGGGACGCGTGCGCGTGCCGGCTGCTTATATAAGCCTAAAGTGCTCGAGCGCCTTGACGACGCCATCTTTGTCGACCGAGTCGGTGATGTAGTCGGCGCGCTTTTTGAGATAGTCCGGCGCATTGCCCATGGCGATACCGACATCGACGGCGTTCATCAGCGAGACGTCATTGCTGGCGTCGCCGATGCCGTATACGGTTCCATGATGGGGATCGAGGGCGTCGAGTACAGACTGGATGCCCCCGCGCTTCGTGCATTCGCGGGGCGAGATTTCGGTTACCTCGAGTTCGAGCTCGTTAAAGCACAACAACGGCTCAAGTGCCTTATCTTGAGCGATGTGGTTGGCGAGCGATGTAGACATCAAGATCTTGTAGGCACTGTAATGTTGCAGCTGCGTGACTGCGTCGCCCAGGGTGCGCGCGTATCCGGGAGCATCGGGGGCATCGGCACTCATGCGCACGACGCCGTTGAGGCCCTCAAAGCGGATGACCTCGCCCGATTGCTCAAGGTAGGGGGCAAGACGCTGCAGCATACTGGGCGTCATCGACAGATCGCGAACTGCGTGTCCGTTGATCTCGGCGTAACCGCCCGCAAGGCAGACGATGCCGGTCCAGGGCAGCTCAAGAAGTTTGGGGTGGATGCAGCTGAGGGTGCGTCCTGTGCAGATAAAGGCCATGCTGCCGTTTGCAACGAAATCGCGGATGGCCTGCGAGACCGCCTCGTTGGGATAAGGGGACAGGTCACGCTCGCTCTCGGGAAGCTCTTGTGCCACTCGAGGGTCTTGCCAGGCGAGCGTTCCGTCGATATCGAAGAAGCAGATATCGCCGCGCTTATGGGCTGCGCTGGCGGCAGGGGAGGCCGAGGTGGTGGGCACAAATCCCGGCTCGAGGCCCATGATCTGGTCAAAATGCTCTTTAACGCGGGGAACGGAGATGCCGATGATCACCTGGGCGGTCTTGCCCGTAATGATGAGGCCCTTGGCGCCCACCGCGACAAACGACGCGTTATCTGCAACGATGGAAGGGTC
>CABQAK010000044.1 GCA_902462065.1 uncultured Collinsella sp. | reverse complement strand
GAGGGTACTCTGCATATCAATCATGCCGCCGCCGAGTCCGCTTCCGCTGCTGAGCCGGAGCCGGAGCCCGAGCCGGCAGAGCCCACGACGGCCGACCTCTATGCCCGTCGTCCCCGCAAGCGCAAGGCCGTCGTCGATCAGCTCGCCCGCGAGCTCGAGGCCGAGGACAGCGCCGCTGCCGCCGACGCCCCGAAGGGAGGCGATGAGTAATGCCTATCGGACCTGCGCGCATGCCGCTCTTCGATCACCTGGGAGAGCTCCGTCGCCGCCTGACCATCGTGGTCGTGTCGGTGTTTGCCGCCGCTATCGTGCTGTATTTCGCCACGCCCGTGGTGCTCGACATCCTGGAAGACCCCATCCGCTCCTTTGTGCCGGACGGTAAGTTCTACATCACCACCACGCTCGGCGGCTTTGGCCTGCGCTTCTCGCTGGCCATCAAGATGGCCGTGGTCATGTGCACGCCCATGATCATCTGGCAGATTCTGGCATTTTTCCTGCCGGCACTGCGTCCCAACGAGCGCAAATGGGTCGTGCCCACGGTGCTCGCCTCGACGGTGCTGTTCTTCCTGGGCGCCATCTTCTGCTATTTCATCATCATTCCTGCGGGCTTTGAGTGGCTCATCGGCGAGACCTCGGCCGTCGCTACGGCGCTGCCTGATCTGGAGAACTACGTCAACATGGAGCTGCTCTTTATGATCGGCTTTGGCGTGGCGTTTGAGCTGCCGCTCATCATCTTCTACCTGTCCGTCTTCCACATCGTGTCCTACGCGGCCTTCCGCGGCGCCTGGCGCTACGTGTACGTGGGCCTGCTTGTGGGCTCGGCTGTGATTACGCCCGACGGCTCGCCCGTTACGCTGGGCCTCATGTATGGTGCCCTGCTCTCGCTCTACGAGATTTCGCTCGCCATTGCCCGCGTGGTCATTACCGCGCGCGAGGGCAAGGAGGGCTTGTTTGTGAGCCGTCTGGACCTGTTCTCGGACGATGAGGACGACGAGGAGTAAATCGGTATGCACGAGGTTGGCATTGTCAACGGCATACTCGATACAGTGATTCGCGCGGCGCGTGGGGCGGGGGCCTCGCGCGCCGTTTTGGTAACGCTGCGTATCGGGGATATGACCGAAGTTGTGCGCGAGGCGCTCGACTTTGCGTGGGAGACATTTCGCGATGAGGACCCGCTCACGCGAGGCTGCGAGCTTGCCGTGGAGGAAGTCCATCCACAAAGCGAGTGTCTGGACTGCGGGGAGGTCTTTGAGCACGATCGCTTCCATTGCCGCTGTCCCCAATGTGGCGGCGCCAACGTGCGTCTGCTGCACGGCCGCGAGCTCGACATCGCAAGTATCGAAATCGAAACCCCCGACGATTAGCCCGCTAGCCATCTGGTGATGGGGTATAAAGGGGCCAAAGTAAGGAGTGCCGAGTATGGCTGAGAAAACGATTGATATCGCGTCGCCGATTCTGTCGCGCAATGAGCGCCTGGCAGATCAGCTGCGACAGCGATTTAAAGAGACAAACACCTATGTGATCAATGTGCTGTCGAGCCCCGGTTCGGGCAAGACCACCACGATCCTGGGCACCAACGAGCGCCTGCGCGACAAGGCTGGCCTGCGCTGTGCCGTCATCGAGGGCGATATTGCCTCGGATGTCGACGCCATCACCATGAAGGAAGCCGGCATGCCCGCCATCCAGATCAACACGGGTGGCCTGTGCCACCTCGAGGGCAACATGATCATGGAGGCCGTTGACGCGTTCGACCAGGCCGTCGGTCTGGAGAACATCGACGTCATCTTTATCGAAAACGTGGGCAACTTGGTCTGCCCGGTCGACTTTGACCTGGGTGAGAACCTGTCCATCATGATTCTCTCGGTGCCCGAGGGCGACGACAAGCCCATCAAGTACCCGGGCATCTTCCAACACGCCGGCGCGCAGCTGCTCAACAAGGTCGATGTGGCCCCGGCTTTCGATTTTGACATGGATAGGTATACTAAGACACTCGATGACCTCAATCCGCAGGCGCCGCGGTTTGCCGTGAGCGCGCGCAAGGGCGAGGGCATGGATGCCTGGTGCGATTGGCTCATCGGGCAGATTGAGCAAGCAAGGGCGTAAGTCGGCCGCCATACGGGCGGGCGTAGCCGCAGAGATACGAGATAGGAGCCTCTTTTGAAGCTCATCATCGCCGAGAAAAACGACGCCGCGCGTCAGATCGCCGAGCGGCTGTCCACGGGTAAGCCTAAAAAGGACAAGGTGTACAACACCGCCATCTACCGTTTTGAGTGGAAGGGCGAGGAGTGCGTGACGATCGGTCTTGCCGGTCACATCCTTGCGCCCGATTTTTGCGACAGCGTGCTGTTCGATAAAAAGCTGGGTTGGTATTCGGTGACCGAGGACGGTGAGATGCTGCCGGCCGATATGCCCGATGGCCTGGCCCGCCCGCCGTACGACACCAAGCGCAAGCCGTTCCTTGCCGACGGCATTTCCATTAAGGGCTGGAAGCTCGAGAGCCTGCCTTATCTCACCTGGGCACCCGTCATTAAGCTACCGGCCGAGAAGGAGCTCATTCGTTCGCTCAAGAACCTGGCTAAGAAGTCCGACAGCGTCATCATCGCCACGGACTTTGACCGCGAGGGCGAGCTGATCGGTTCGGACGCCCTCAACAAGGTGCGTGAGGTGGCGCCCGACTTGCCGGTTGCCCGCGCCCAATACTCTTCGTTTACCAAGGCCGAGATCACGCACGCCTTCGATAATCTCGTCTCACTCGACCAGAACCTGGCCGACGCCGGCGAGAGCCGCCAGCACATCGACCTCATTTGGGGCGCGGTGCTCACGCGCTATCTGACGCTCGCCAAGTTCGGCGGCTTTGGTAACGTGCGCTCTGCCGGCCGCGTGCAGACGCCGACGCTCGCCCTGGTGGTCGAGCGCGAGCGCGAGCGCATGGCGTTTGTGCCCGAGGATTATTGGCAGATTCGCGGCATGGGTGCCGCGCAGGGCGCCGCCGAGGACGACCGCTTTAAGATTGCACACAAGACGGCGCGTTTTACCGACAAGGATGCTGCCGAGACGGCGTACGGCCATGTCGACGGTGTCGCGACGGCGACCGTTGCCGCGGTGACCAAGCGCTCGCGTAAGCAGCAGCCGCCCACGCCGTTTGCGACGACCTCGCTGCAGGCTGCCGCCGCGGCCGAGGGCATCTCGCCTGCGCGTACGATGCGCATCGCCGAGTCCCTCTACATGGCCGGTCTCATCAGCTACCCGCGTGTCGACAATACCGTGTACCCTGCGACGCTCGATCTGGGCGCCGTGGTGAGCGATCTGGCAAAGATCAACCCGGCGCTGGCGCCGGTGTGCAAAAAGGTGCTCGCCGGTCCCATGAAGCCCACGCGCGGCAAGGTCGAGACCACCGATCACCCGCCTATCTATCCCACCGGCGAGGGCGATCCGTCCACGCTCGACGGCGGCCAGCGCAAGCTCTACGACCTCATTACCCGTCGCTTCCTGGCGACGCTCATGGGTCCCGCGACCATCGAGAACACCAAGCTCGAGCTCGACGTGAACGGCGAGCCGTTCGTGGCCTCGGGCGATGTGCTCGTGACCCCGGGTTTCCGCGAGGCCTACCCGTATGGCCTTAAACGCGACGAGCAGATGCCGCCGCTGGAGCAGGGCGATACGGTCGACGTGTTCGACATTAAGCTCGAAGCCAAGCAGACCGAGCCGCCCGCGCGCTACAGCCAGGGCAAGCTCGTGCAGGAGATGGAAAAGCGCGGCCTGGGCACCAAGTCCACGCGCGCGAGCATCATCGAGCGCCTGTACGCCGTGCGCTATCTCAAAAACGATCCCGTGGAGCCGAGCCAGCTGGGTATCGCCATCATCGATGCACTGTCGCAGTTTGCCCCGCGCATCACGAGCCCCGATATGACCAGCGAGCTCGACGGCGACATGACCCGCGTGGAGCGCGGCGAGGACACCGAGGAGCATGTCGTGACGCACTCGCGCGCGCTGCTGGCCGGTGTGCTCGACGAGCTGCTCAAGCATACGCAGGAGCTGGGCGACGCCATCAGCGATGCCGTCACGGCCGATGCGCGCGTGGGCACCTGCCCCAAGTGCGGCAAGGACCTCGTCATGAAGACGAGTGCCAAGACCCGCGGCAGCTTTATCGGCTGCATGGGATGGCCCGACTGCGACGTGACCTATCCGGTGCCGAGTGGCGTCAAGGTAAGTCCGCTCGAGGGCGAGGCCGCCGTGTGCCCCGAGTGCGGTGCGCCGCGCATTAAGTGTCAGCCGTTCCGCCAGAAGGCCTTCGAGATTTGCGTGAACCCCACGTGCCCCACCAACTACGAGCCCGACCTTAAGGTGGGCGAGTGCAAGGTGTGCGCGGAGGCCGGGCGCCACGGCGACCTGATTGCGCACAAGAGTGAGAAAAGCGGCAAACGCTTTATCCGCTGCACCAACTACGACGACTGCGGCGTGAGCTATCCGCTGCCGGCGCGTGGCAAGCTCGAGGCGACGGGCGAGACCTGCCCCGAGTGTGGCGCTCCCATCGTGGTGGTCAACACGGCGCGCGGTCCGTGGCGCATCTGCGTCAACATGGACTGCCCGACCAAGGAGAAGAAGCCCGCCCGCGGCCGCAAGACTGCGACCAAGGCGAGTACGGCGAAGAAGACCACGGCCAAGAAAGCCACGGCTACGAAGAAGGCTTCGACCGCCAAGAAGACGACGGTCAAGAAGTCGACCACCAAGAAGACAGCCGCCGACAAATAGCGGCGCAGCCGAAACATTGCCCAAAACAAAAACGAGCGAGGGTCCCATGATCCTTGCTCGTTTTTAGGTAGTCATTGGGGACGTTCTTTAATGACTAGTCGTATAAGAACGTCCCGAACGACTACTTCACCTCGACGGGCGCGGCGCCGGGGTAGCGGTCCTCAAAGTCCAGGCGGTACTTGTTGTCGTTGGTGCCCGCCACGTTGTCGCGTGCCAGCGGCGCCACGATTTCGTCCTTGTGGTTGGTCGGGCTGGAGTACTCAAGGCTGATCTCCCAGGCATCGCAAATCACGTCGATACGGTTCTCCAGGTCGTCGTAGAGCGTGATGATGTCTTTCCACGAGCTGTAATTCTGCGAGTCGATGGGAACGTCCAGGTCCTCGACCTCGTCTTTCAGGTCGCTAATCTGATCCTCGAGCGCCTCGGCGGCATCGCTGGCAGATTGGCGCGAGCTGCGGTCATCCTTGAGATAGTACGTGTTAAACGTGGTGGCGCAGTCGCGAACCTGCTGATCAAGATCGGAGAGCCTGCTGTAGTAGGAGCTCAGCTGGTCGTAGACGTTCTGTTCACTGATGGTGGCGGCATCGTGGGCATCATCGTCATCATCATCGTCAAGCTTGTTGGGGTCGCCCTTGACGGACACGTCGTCGTCATCGTCGTCGATCTTGACCTTTTCGATCGTCGTGCCTTTGGAATCGTCGGTACCC
This sequence comes from uncultured Collinsella sp., assembly GCA_902462065.1. GTDB lineage: Bacteria > Actinomycetota > Coriobacteriia > Coriobacteriales > Coriobacteriaceae > Collinsella. The sequence continues at coordinate 11,388 of CABQAK010000044.1, read as the reverse complement.
TTATCGAAGGGCTTGATCATAAAGAATGCGACCAGCGCGATAATCACGACGACGAGCGCGGCGATAATGCCGATGAGCAGGGCGTTGTTGTTTTTGGGGGCAGTAGGTGCGCCGGCCTGCGGAGCAGCGGTCGGAATGGGTTGCTGAGTCGTGGCGTTGGCCGCCGCCCATTGCTGCGTCGTGCCGACTTCGGGCTGGGGAGCGGGCACGGGCTGATGGGCGGACTGTACAGTCACGTCTGCCGGCTGGGGCTGGGTTGCGGTCGCATCGGCGCCGGAGACGGCATCGGGTGCGGGGGCGTTTTCGGCGAATGGCGTGCCCTCCTGCGCTTGCGAAGTCTGGTCATCGGCGGTCGCGGGCGCACCACAGTTGGTGCAAAAGCGTTCATCGTCCTTTAGAAGCTTGCCGCAATGGGTGCAAAATCGGGGCATGGTGGTTCCTTCCGTTTAATCTGTTGGCTAAATTATAAGGTGGTTGAGGTGCAGATGGACTGCGCCGATCCAACTGGTTACGAGAGGATGGTTGCCCCGCGCCTTGTACCATTGCATGCGTCACGATGGATGCAACGTGTTGAGCGTCCGGATGTCCGCTTATCGACGGTTCAGCGGAATGCAATAGTAGGGAGTGAGTCTGTGTACTGTGGCGAGCGGAGTAGCGGCAGCGGCGACAAGGTGGGGTCGGCTCGACTCCCGCATGGGGACGCATCCCTTGCCGCGCCCGATTGCTCACGTCGAGTGTTTTGTGCTGCCGCGGTGACCGGAGCGTTTGCTTTGGCGGCCGGCCTCGGCGGTTGCGCCGCGCACCGTAGCGAAGCGAAGGGCTCCGCTGGCCCTGCCAAACAAACGTCAAAGCGGTCGTCCACGACAAAAGCGACGGCAGCTCCTAAGTCTTCTTGGATCGCCGCCATTCAGCAAGATATCGAGGCTCTGGTCGAGCCATATGGCGACTCCGTCTCGGTTTACGCCGCGGCACTCGACCTCCAAACGTTCGACGCGCTCGATGGCGAAGCCGTTGTGGCGCCCGATGAGCGTCGCGTGGCGGCAAGCATCATCAAGCTCTCCATCCTCGCGTGCGCACTCGATGCCGCAGCGGCGGGAGAGCTGTCCCTCGACGAACGGATAACGGTGACGCAGCGGGATATCGTGGGCGGCAGCGGCAATATTCAAGCGCGCGGCGCGGGCGTGTCGTACAGTGTGGATGAGCTGCTGCGCGCCATGGTCGCCCAGAGCGACAACGTGGCGGCGAATCTCGTTATCAACCGGCTCGGCATGGATGCGGTAAATGGGACGTGCGCCGCGCTGGGTTTGACTCAAACGGCGCTCGCTCGTCTGATGATGGACACCGATGCCCAGGCGCAGGGTCGCGAGAACTATACGAGCGCCCGCGATGCCGCGACCGTGCTGCAGCGGCTAGCGGCGGGGACAATCGCAACGCCCGAGCTCTGCGAGCGGGCGCGGGGCTATCTGCTGGCACAGGAAGATGCGCGCGGTATTGTCGAGGGTGTTCCCGGTGACGTCTCGGTCGCGCACAAAACGGGCAGTCTGGCGAATGTTCAGCACGATGCGGCAATCGTCTATGCCGAACATCCCTATGTCTTGGCCGTCCTCACTCAAGACCTCGAACGCGAGCAGGCCCTGGCCTTGGAGCGCGACATCTCCTCTGCTATCTATGTCCGCGCCCACTCCTAACTTGCGGTGAAATGGGGATTGTTTTTGCTGATAAGAAGCCTATTCAGTCCCTATTTCACCGCAACTTAGAGGGTCGGCAGTTGGGGACGTTCCTTTTCTGCCGGCACTTTAGGAACGTCCCTAACTGCCGCCCAATGACTAGGTCGTATTTGGGGCGCACCGAGCGCTGGGGTATCATGGCTTGGTTGATATATCTGCATTTCCGCGCCTTGTAGGAAGGGGCTGCGCCCATGGCTTTTGAGCCCGCTCAACATAGCTTTATCACGCTCGAGGGCGTCGATGGCGCCGGCAAGTCCACGCAGGCGCGTCTGCTTGCCCGCGCGCTTGAACTCGCTGGCTACCAGGTTGTGAGCCTGCGCGAGCCGGGCGGTACCGCCATCAGCGAAAAGATCCGTGCTCTGCTGCTCGACCCCGCCAATACAGCGATGGGCGACACCTGCGAGTTGTTGCTCTACGAGGCGGCACGCGCTCAGTTGGTGCACGAGGTCATAGCTCCCGCCCTCGCGGCCGGCAAGGTGGTCCTGTGTGACCGCTTCTACGATTCCACAACCTGCTATCAGGCATTTGCCGACGGCCTTGATCGCCAGATGGTGCGCGATGCCAACAACCTGGCCGTTGCGGGAACGCACCCGGCGCTCACGCTCGTCTATCACATCACGCCCGAGCAGGCGGCGCTGCGCATGGCAGCCCGTGGCGCGGCAGATCGCATGGAGGCCAAAGGCATGGCATTCCAGGAGCGTGTCTACCAGGGCTTTAGTGCCATTGCTGCCGAGGAACCCGCCCGCGTAAAGCTCATCGACGCTACCGCGACCATCGAGGAAGTTTTCGAGAAGACGGTCGAGCAGATTCGCGCGTACGGTCTCGACATTCCGCAAGACGCCGTCGTCGGCGCGCTTGCTAAGGAGGCCGAGTAACATGGCCCCCGCTCAGGCAAGCCTGCTGGCCAAGCTTGACACCCAAGAGCGCGTGCGCGACTTTTTGACCAATGCCGTTGCCAGCGGTCGCGCATCGCACGCCTACCTGTTTTTGGGCGCGCCCGGCGCGGGCAAGCTCGACGCCGCGTGGGCGCTCGCCCAAGCCTTCCTGTGCGAGCAGGATGGCTGCGGATCGTGCGACAGCTGCGTGCGCGTCGCGCGTCATACGCACCCCGACGTGCACTATTACACGCCCGAAAGCGCTACGGGCTACCTCATCGCCCAGACGCGCGAGCTACTCGACGACGTGCCCCTGGCGCCCATCCGCGCCAAGGCCAAGGTCTACATTATTGACCGTGCCGAGCAGCTGCGCGCTAACACCGCCAACGCACTGCTCAAAACACTCGAGGAGCCGCCCGAGGGCGTTATGTTCATCCTGCTGGGCACCTCGGCAGACGTGATGCTGCCCACTATCGTGAGTCGTTGCCAGTGCGTGCCGTTTCGGCTGGTATCGCCCGCCGTCGCCGCGCAGGCCGTGAGCCGCGCCACCGGTCAGGACCCTGCGCGTTGCCGCATGGCCGTCGCCGTGGCGGGAAGCCCCACGCGTGGCATCGAGTTCCTCAAGAGCGCCGAGCGCCAGGACGCCCGCCGTCAGATGGTTCGCGCCATCGATTCGCTTATCGCCGCCGACGAGGCCGACGTGCTCAGCCGCGCCAAGTCACTCATCGTCGCCGTTAAGGCGCCGCTCGCCGAGGTCAAGTCCACACAGGAAAAGGTGCTCGAGCAAAACGCCGACTACCTGTCGCGTGGAGCATTGAAGCAGCTTGAGGACCGCAACAAGCGCGAACTCAACGCGCGCGAGCGTTCGGGTATCATGGAAGCGCTGGCGAGCGCGCGGACGCTCATGCGCGACGTGCTGCTGACGCTTCAGGACAAGGCAGCCGACGTGGTGAACGAAGACGTGCGCGACACGATCGGTCGGCTTGCCGCCGCGACCAATGTTGCGGGTGCCACACGGGCGCTCGAGGCAGTCGCGACCGCCGAGCGCAACATCGCCAGAAACGTTACTCCCCAGCTGGCCATCGAGGTCATGCTGTTCGATATCAGGAAGGCACTGAAATGCCGTTAGTTGTACCCGTTAAGTTTACCTACGCCTCGCGCGACCTGTGGTTCGATCCGCAGGATTTGGATATCCTCGAGGCCGATTATGCCATTTGCTCCACCGAGCGCGGAACCGAGATCGGCCTGGTCACGGCCGATCCCTTTGAGGTGCCGCAAGACGAGATCGGTCAGCCGCTCAAGCCCGTGCTGCGCGTGGCGAGCGACATCGACCTGCAGCTTGCTGACGACCTGGCCATCCAGGGCGATGAGGCGATGGTCGATTTCCGCCGTCTGGTCAAAGAGCTCGACCTCGAGATGAAGCCGGTCGGCGTCGAGTACCTGTTTGGCGGCGAGAAGGCCGTGTTCTACTTTGCGGCCGAGGAGCGCGTCGATTTTCGTCAGCTTGTCAAGGATCTGTCCTCGACGCTGCACATTCGCGTCGACATGCGCCAGATCGGCGTGCGCGACGAGACCCGCCTGGTGGGCGGCTATGCCCAGTGCGGACAGGAGCTCTGCTGCACGCGCTTTGGCGGACAGTTTGAGCCCGTCTCGATTCGCATGGCAAAAGAGCAGGACCTACCGCTCAACTCGTCCAAGATCAGCGGCGTTTGCGGCCGCCTGATGTGCTGCCTGCGCTATGAGTTCGAGGCGTACAAGGACTTTAAGAGCCGTGCGCCCAAAAAGAAGACGCTCATCGATACGCCGCTTGGCAAGGCACGTATCCAGGAATACGACACGCCGCGCGAGCAGCTGGTGCTGCGCCTGGAGAACGGCAAAGTCTTTAAGGTCAACTTGGCCGATATGACGTGCTCGGAGGGCTGCAAAAAGAAGGCCGCCGAGCAGGGCTGCAACTGCCGCCCCGACTGCGTGACGCGTGACGTGCTCGAGCGCATCGAGTCACCCGAGATGCGCTTGGCGCTCATGGAGCTCGATCGCGAAAACGGCGTCGATGTGGGCGATGGCCTGTCGAGCGCCGACCGTCTGGCCGGCACGTCGATGCCCAAGCGCCGCCGCCGCGATGCCGAGTCCGATGCTCGTGCCGCTCAGGGCCAGGCCGAGGGCCGTGGCCGCGGAAAGGGCCGCGGCAAGGCCGAGACGCCCGAGGCCGAGGGGGCGGCCGATGGTCGTCGCCGCCGCAAGCGCACGGCGTCCGTCGACAATGGCGAGGCCGCGGGTAAGAACGCTTCCCGCGAGCGCGAGGCTCAGCAGCCCCAGCTGCAAAACCGTGGCGGTGGCATGAACCCCACGCGCCGTCGTCGCCGTCACCTGTCGAGCGAGGAGCGCGAGGACGCCTTCCGCGCCGCAGCTGCTCGCGAGGCCGGTGCCGCTCCCAAGGGCGCCTCGGCCTCCGACTCGCTTGCCGACAAGGGCGGCAAGCCGCGTGGCGAGGAGGAGCGCGTGCCGCGTCCGCGCCGTCGCCATTCCTCGGGCACGCAGCAGAAGCCCTCGGTGCCCTCCGTGGCCGATCAGGTCTCGGATGGCGAGGTCAAGGTCACGCGCCGTCGTCCTGGAGACGGCGGAGGAGCTGCTGCCAAGGCTTCGCGCGGCGGTACTCGCGACGAGCGCGAACCGCGTGAGGATCGCGGTGGCGAGGGCTCGACCGACCAGGGTCAAAAGCGTCGCCGTCGCCGTCGCTCCCGCAAGCCGCGCCAGGACGGTGGTGAAGGCTCGACCCACACCTCGTCCGCACCGCAACCGCCTGCCGGCGAATAGCGTCCGTAAGCGGATGTAACCCGCCTGACCCCAGCACCTCTGGGTATCATGGCTCTACACCGACAACCCTCCCTTCGCCTTCGCGTAGGGAGGGTTGTGTCATGAAGAGACATCTGAACGTATTGACTCGCTTGCGGGGCGCAGGAGTCCTACCGTTTGCGGACGAATTGCTACCGCTTGCCGAGCGCGCGACATACGAGGCGCTTGAGGCGTTGTCGCCCACGCGCTGTGCCGGCTGCGAACGCGCCGGTGCACTGATTTGCCAGGATTGTCTGGCCTCGCTCGCGCTCATCGACCCGTGCCATAGCTGCACCCGGTGTGGTGCTCCGTATGGGGATTTGCTGTGCACCGAGTGCTCGGTCGAGGGGGAGTCCTCGGCAATGGCCGAGGCGCTCGATCGCTGTTTGGCGTGCGCCGTCTACGCGCATCCGCTGCCGCGCATCATTAAGGCGTACAAGGACGCGGGCGAGCGACGCCTGGCTTCGTATCTGGCGGAGCTGCTCTATGACACCGCCTTAAACGCTCAAGTCGCAGCTCCCAATCGCTATGGCGGCGTGTTGTCCGGTGCCGATGCGGTGGTGTTTGTGCCCGCGACTGCGGCGGCGTTTCGGCGGCGTGGGTTCGATCACATGGAAGCAATCGCGCGCTCGTTTTGCGAGCTGTCGGGTGTTCCGCTGCTCGACGCCCTCGTTAAGTACGGTCACGGTGACCAGCGAGAGCTCGGTCGCGATGAGCGCCGGGAACATGCCCGGGGCATGTATGAGACGGTCGAGGATGTGCGCGGCTGCCGTCTGCTGCTCATCGATGATGTCATTACCACGGGCGCGACCATGGCAGCGGCCTCGGCGGAGCTCAAGCGTGCCGGCGCCGCGGCAGTCGATGGTCTCGCTATCGCACGCGTTTGGTAGGGGGTGGTTTTGTGGCAGTGAAGATAGCGCGTGCGGCCCGTCCCGACCTGCGAAATCTGTACTCGCGATGCGAATAACGCCCCTAACCTTAAACTTTAGCTTGAACTTAGCTATAATGCGCTACGTTCCTGCCAGGCTGTGGTTGCGGACGGACGAAATGCCCGTCCTAGTCCAAGACAGACGCGGTCAAAGGGATCCACGTAAGCGACCGCGTGCGCGCGGCGCGATCATGGCGCGTCCTAGATGTAAGCCGCACCGTCCGTTCTACTTTCTTTGGGGCAATACCGCCTCGCGGGCGAGCGGGCCAGTCGTGAAGGTGGCTGCGGCCTCCCGAGCAAACACCCCGGTGCGCAAGTGTGGGGTCAAATACCAGGTCAGCTGGTGGGAACAACCTGATATTCCGCGCAACGCACGGATCGTATACGACACAGAAGGCAGGGTAGTGGACATGGTGAGGGGCAGCTTGATGCACGCGGCTCGGTTAGGTGCTGGGACCGCAGCGGTCATCGCCGTTTTGGGCCTGAGCGGATGCGCGTTCAACCCGCTGTCTACGTTCACGACTCCCACGATCGACCAGATCGAGTACGAGACCGTCACGCCGGCGGTGTCGGACGATGCCCTGGTCACTCCCGGAACCCTGACGGTCGCCCTCGATACTTCCGATGCGCCGCAGGCAATGCAGGGCGCCGACGGCGAGCTCACGGGATATGCGGTCGACGCCGCCCGCGCCCTCGCAAGCCGCATGGGCCTTAAGGTTGCCTTTGTCGATGCGTCCTCGGCAGGTTCCGCGCTCGGCGACAAAAAGGCCGATATCTTTATCGGCGAGATTAACTCCACGGACGGGGACATTAGCTCGCTCGGCACCTGCCTGTACGATGCCACTTCCGTGTTCGGTAAAACTAGCGATGGTGGGTCGCTAAGCGTTTCCACCGATACCCTTAACACGTCCACCCTGGGCGTTCAGGCGTCCTCGGCCTCGCAGGAGGCGCTTGCTAAGCAGAGCATCACCGCCAACCAAAAGACCTACTCCAACATCAACGAGTGCTTTGAGGCGCTCGAGTCCGGCGAGGTCGACTATGTGATCTGCGACTCCACGGCCGGCGGCTACCTTGCACGCCTGATGAGCGAGATCTCCTATGTCGGTGCGCTCGAGGCGCCCTCGACGCTTGGTGTTGTGGGCCTCTCGTCCAATGACGAACTATGCCGTGCCGTGAGCGATGCCCTCGACGGTATTACGGCCGACGGCACGCTCGAGGCGGTCCACTGCGTCTGGTATGGCACGATGCCCTACGACCTCACCACTAAGACGGTTTCGGGCGCTAACGTGCAGCCGGGCGACTCTGAGTCCAGTGAGACCACGTCCTCCGGCAGCGAGTCCTCCGATTCCAACAATGAGACCGCATCCTCCGAGGACAAATCGTCCAGCCAGGAAGGCGCCATCACCGACGACGACATTAACAAACTCAATAGCTAGTTATTGCTAGGGGTGGTGTCTCCTATACGTTGGAAAGGACACCTCTTCACGGTTTCAACACGCACCGCCGGGCTTCCCCGATGGGGGAGCCCGACTTTTTCATCCCAATAAAATCAGCAGGTCAAAGCCAATTTTCGGGACCAAATACAAAGCCGCCGGCCCCCTCCTATAGCGCACTTTGCCACAGAAAAGTGCGAGACTTCGGTATGCGGTATCAAGCAATCGTTATTCGGGTCTTTAGGAATCCACGTGATTAAATGCACGGCAATGGGTACATAGCCAGTACAGTAAGTCCCCGAGGCAGATTGGAGCCACGTATGGATATCAAGGTTTCTGGACGCAAGACGACGGTAACCGATGCTCTGCGTGCGCATGTGGATGAGAAGATCGGCGAGGCGCTCAAGGTTTTCGATATCGAGCCCATGACGGTCGACGTTGTACTTCGCTATGAGAAGAACCCCTCGAACCCCAACCCGGCAATCGTCGAGGTTACGGTTCGTGCCCGCGGTTCGGTGATTCGCGTTGCCGAGCACGGTGCAGATATGTACGCCGCCATCGACCTCTCCGCCGATAAGGTCACCCGCCAGCTGCGCAAGTTCAAGACCAAGGTTGTGGACAACCGCCAGGGCGGTGCCAGCGCCGCGGATGTCGCACCGGTCGAGCGCGTTGAGGATCTGGCCGACCTGCTGCTGCCCGAGGAAGAGGACGACCTGCTCGTCCGCGAGAAGGTTATCGACGTCACCCCGATGACTGAGGAGCAGGCGCTGGTGCAGACAGATCTGCTGGGCCACGACTTCTACGTGTTCGAGAACGCGACGACCGGTCTCATCAATGTGGTGTATCACCGTAAGAATGGTGGATATGGCATCATCAAGCCCCGCATCGAAACACTTGACGAGTAAAATACGTTAACTTGCATGAGTTAACGGTTGGCGGCCATCCCATGCGGGTGGCCGCCTTTTTACGTAAGGAGTCGCTTTGATGGACAAGGCTGCATCCGCCGGTCATTCGAACCGTTGCCGCATCGTCGTCGATACCTGCTGCGACTTTAGCCCCGAGGTCGCTGCGAACCTCGATGTCGATATCCTGGGTTTCCCCTTCATTATCGATGGCGAAGAGCGCACGGACGACATCTGGTCGAGCATCACACCCAAGGAGTTCTACGACCGCATGCGCGCCGGTGCCCGCGTGTCCACCTCGGCTGTGTCGCTCGGTCGCTATATCGAGTTTTTTACCGAGTGCGCCAAAGAGGGCACGCCCACGGTCTACCTGTGCTTTACCTCGGCGCTGTCGTCGAGCTACAACTCCGCGTGCCAGGCGGCAGATGTCGTGCGCGCCGAGTATCCCAACTTTGAGCTCTACGTGGTCGACAACGCTCTGCCCTGCGCGACCGGTGCGCTCTTGGCGCTCGAGGCCGTGCGCCAGCGTTCGGCGGGACTGACCGCCAAGCAGCTGGTCGATTGGGCAAACGAGGCAAAGACCTACGTGCACGGCTACTTTACGCTCGAGAGCTTCGACGCACTGGCTGCCGGCGGCCGCATTCCTCCCGCGGCGGCGCAGCTCACGGCAAAGCTCGACGTCAAGCCCGAGCTCTCCTACGACCTGGCCGGCTCGCTGTCGCTGATCGGCGTCAACCGCGGCCGCAAGAAGGCGCTCAAGTCCATCCTCAAGTCGTTCCGCGAGAACTACGTGCCCGATCGCACCATGCCCATCGCCATCATGACGGCCGATGCCGAAAAGGATGGTGACTGGCTCGAAGCCGCCATCCGCAAGGAGGAGGGTTGCGCCGACGTCACGATCATTCGCGGCTCCGTGGGTCCCACCATCGGCTCGCACGTGGGCCCCGGCATGGTGGGCTGCGCGTTTTGGGGTAAGAACCGCGCCGACAAGGCGTCGCTTTCCGACCGTATCGCCCGCCGCGTGCGCGGTCAGTAGGCAAGCGCTGCGTCCGTAATCGCCCTCGACTCACAGCCCAAACGCTGGCACCGAGTATTCAACCTGGTAACAACACCCAACCCAAAAGGAAAGGTTTCATGGCAAACAAGCTCTCCGTCGCATTCATCGGCACCGGAATTATGGGTGCCCCCATCGCCGGCCACATTCTGGACGCTGGCTATCCCGTCACGGTCAACAACCGCACCAAGTCCAAGGCTGCAGCGCTCGTTGAGCGCGGTGCCGTCTGGGCCGATACGCCGGCAGATGCCGCGGCGAACGCCGACGTCGTCTTTACCATGGTGGGCTATCCCTCCGAGGTCGAGGAGCTCTACCTGGCGGGCGACGGCCTGCTCGCGTGCACTAAGCCCGGCGCGGTCCTGATCGACCTCACCACGAGCTCGCCCGAGCTGGCGCGCGACATTGCCGAGGCCGCCCAGGTTTCCGGCCGCATGGCGTTTGACTGCCCCGTCACCGGCGGCGAGTCGGGTGCTATCGCCGGCACGCTTACGGCTATCGTGGGCGCTACCGAGAACGACATTGCCCCGGTCCGCGATATCCTTTCCACCTTTGCGGCAACCATCTGCTGCTTCGACGGCGCCGGCAAGGGCCAGGCTGCCAAGCTCGCCAACCAGGTGTCGCTGGGCGCCTGCATGGTCGGCATGGCCGATGCGCTGGCGTTTGCCGAGCTGAGCGGCCTCGATCTGGAGAAGACCCGTCAGATGATTCTGGGCGGTACCGGCAAGTCCGGCGCCATGGAGAGTCTGGCGCCCAAGGCGCTCGACGGCGATTACAAGCCCGGCTTTATGGTCGAGCACTTCATCAAGGACCTGCGCTTGGCGCTCGCCTATGCCGACGACCGCGAGCTTGCGCTGCCCGGCGCCGACGTGGCCTTTACGCTCTACGACATGCTCGATGCCATCGGTGGCGCCAAGCTGGGCACCCAGGCCATCACGGTGCTCTACAAGGAGGAGGCCGACGCCATCGCCGCCGGTCTTGACTGGTCGCAGTATCGTCCCGAGGAGCATGGTGCTCACGAGGAAGGCTGCGGTTGCGGCGAACATGGCGACGACCACGAGTGCGGTTGTGGCCACCACCATGGCGAGGACCACGAGTGCTGCGGCGGCCACGGCCATGACGACGGCCACGAGTGCTGCTGCGGCCACCATCACGGGGAGTAGCGCCCATGAGCTGGACGTTCGTGGTGCTTGCGCTGGTGCTCTTTCTCTTTGCGATCTACATCGGCTTTTTGTGCGGCCAGTGGGCGTGCGAAAAGCGCGTCATCACCAAGCGTGACTACTGGATTGCCAACTTTGCGGGAGCGGCGGCAGTCATCCTGCTGACCTGGGTGTTCTCGCTGTTCCCGCTAGTGCAGTTTGCGCCGATCGGCTGGCTCGGCGGCTTTATCGCCGGCCTTAAAATGAGCTTTGGCGAATCCGTCGGCCCGTGGCGCAAGCACGACGAGGTCTTTAACGTCAACAAGGCAATGGGCGGAAGCGTCCGCGGCGCGGGCAGCGCGGTCATGACGATTGAGGGCGTGAAGTACCTGCACGGCGCGCGATGGACGCCCATGCCCGACCGCATTGTCGCCGGAACGCTGCTGGCGGCGGGGGCAATTACGGGCGGCACCATTGAGCTGACCCGCGCCCCGGTTCAGG